>JAZDLZ010000129.1:0-3023 GCA_043801535.1 Pseudomonadota bacterium | reverse complement strand
GGCGGCATCGTCGTCGATGCTCGGTGCAGCGACAGCCGCCAGGCGACGTCGTGCGAGGAGGCGCCAGGTGCGCCTTTACGAAGACTAGCCTCCCGAGCTCTTGCGCGCCGCGAAGATTCGATCCGCAACCCCGCTCCGCGGTGTCCACCGACGTTTGGTGGCGGCGTGAGCCGCGCTGTGGTGACGCGCGAATCTCTGGCGCGAGTTGTGAAACCTCCTGAAGAGCACGGGAGGAACGAACCAATGAATCTTGCTCCTGATACGAGTGTTGTCGGCTACGCCCAGCCCCTGTCTCGCCTGCAAGTGAGCTGGGGCGCGATATTGGCGGGCGCCGCAACGCTGCTTGCTGTTGCTCTGATTCTGTGGATTCTTGCCTTGGCAATCATCCTCACTGCCACGCGGCCGACGGTAGACTCCTTCAGCAGCGCAATCCTGGCTGCCGGGATCTGCGCGATCGCAACGATACTGATCGGAGGATTTGCGGGAGGCATGGTCGCGGGGTACCTGCCTGGGAATCCTCGCCGGCTGGTGACCATGGCGCATTCGTTTCTCGCCTGGTGTGTAGCCTTCATCGTCGCCAGCGGAGCTCTGCTCGCGGTGGTTGGATTCGTGGTGCGCGGTACTGCGACAGCGGCAATCGCCACCACCACGACCGCGGTCGAAACCGCCGGCGCCGCGGTAGGTGAGGCGGTATCGCAGGAAAACCTGGGAGCGAGAGCCGAAAGTGTCCTCGTTGCCCTCGGCTATTCCGGTGACGAAGCGAAAGAGATGGTCTCGACCGCCCAGGCAAGCCTGCAGAGAGTGCTACGGGGCACCGACTACCAACCTGGGAGCGCAGCGGCGCAGGCTCGGGGTGCTGTCGATACTCTTCTCGACTGGGCTGCCCTGATGACCTGGCTCTTTTTCGTAGCGTGGCTCGCTTCCCTGGCGCTCGCGGTGGTCGGCGGCGCTATTGTAATCGGTCGGGTGCGGAAGGTGCCAGACAAGGAGCGGGAAGTGGCAGTGGAAACCAGACCGTCGCCCCTCGAGCCAGCGCCTGGTCCGGCCTAGGGTCTAGGATCCATGGCCCAGGGCCTGGGTTGTTCGGTCACTCCGTCACGCCCCATCCTCGCAAGATGGCGTCCGGACCAGTGTCGTCGAGCAGGATCTTCTTGTTCTCGAGCAGAATGAATCTCGAGCAGAAGCGAGTTGCGAATCGCAGGTCGTGGGTTGCCACGAGCATGGCCGAGCGTTGACAGGCGAGAAGCGCGGCCAGGGCGTGTTTTGCAGGCGGATCCAGCCCTGCCGAGGGTTCGTCGAGAAGGAGCAGAGGAGGATCGACGGCCAGCGCACCAGCCAGCGCCACTCGTTGCTTCTGACCGTGCGAAAGATGATGAAGCGGCATCGTGGCCAAATGAGCGATGCCAAGTGCGGCGAGAGTCTCGAGCGCGGCGGCGCTCGCCTCGGACCTGGATGCTCCTTTGCGCAGCAGGCCAAAAGCGACGTCGTCGAGCACTCTGGGAAAGAGGAGCTGGTCTTCTGGAACGTTGAAGAGAAATCCGACCCGCTCCCGGGCTTCGGACAGGGTTTGGCGAGTGAGCCTGACGCCGTCGACGTAGATGCTTCCTTCGTGTGGCACGAGACCGACCGTCGCGAGCAGCAACGTCGTCTTGCCCGAGCCGTTGAGCCCGGCGAGAGCCACGTGCTCTCCAGCCGACACCGACAGCGTGACCCCGTCGATGACTGCGTCGCTGGCTGGTTGGCTGTTCGGCTCGTAGCGGACGACCACATCTCGAAGCGCCAGTGCCAGTGCCAGCG
Organism: Pseudomonadota bacterium; assembly: GCA_043801535.1. Taxonomy (GTDB): domain Bacteria; phylum Myxococcota_A; class Polyangia; order Haliangiales; family SHYZ01; genus JAZDLZ01. Next base: position 1,226 of record JAZDLZ010000129.1, on the reverse strand, counting down.
TTGGCCCTTCATTGGTGTTGTAGTGCTGCGTCATTGGCCTGTCGCAGTAGCCGCGCAACTCCATTGCCGCTGCAACCCGTTCGGCGCGGGCCATGACTCTTGGCAGCCAGACTTGTGGCAGAGACGAGAGTACGCGCCAGACAGCAGTGCCTCTGCCGGCTGCACCGCGTATCGCCATCGCCGAGGCGATCTGTTTGGTTTCGTACAGCAGTGTCGCGGTTTGCTGAACGATTTGCAGCAGAATCAGTGCCACTACGCCAGGAATCCGCATCTGGGAGAGACCCACGAAGAGGTCGCTCACGCTCAAGCATGCGACGGTTGCGACGGCGATCAGCATTCCGCATATCCCTCGGAGCAACACCGTCCACGGAATCGCCAGCGCGGTCCACCACGTGCTTGCAGCGCTGGGACTGGGCGGTGTCGCTGGCAGCAACCAGGGCAGAAGCAGGAAATAGGGCAGGAAGAGAACGAGGCCAAGGAAAGCAGTTGCACGGACTGTTCGGGCTGGTGGCCGGCAGGCAGCTAGCCATACGACGGTAGTGGTGACGGCGAATAGCGAGCCAAGGGTAGATGCCGCAGGAGCGACCATGCAGGATGCGAAGGTGAGCGCGCCAGCGAGGAGGCGCATGTGGGGGGCGAGATTGGCGACCGGACCGCGGCCACTGCCCCAAGTGTCGTGCCACGCCGTCCGCATGCTATCTATCTATCCAAGGAGCTCGACCGGCGTGCTCTGGCATCTGCTGGCGGCGCGAGCCACCGTGCCGGGCGATCCTGGCTAGGACTTTTGACGGCGGTGACCAAATAGCCGTCCGCGGTGTCGGCAGCCGCCGTCACCCGAAAGCCAACAGCGGCGAGGGTCTCGGCGGTCTCCGCTGCTGGCGGCAACAGGTCGTTGCACACTGGCTCGCCTGCCGAGCGGTGGATCCGGTTCACCTGCTCTCGCGGGAGTGAGTGCCAGACGTGCAGATAGCCAGCGTCGCGGAGCACCCTGCCGAGCTCCCTTGCCACCGCGGCGCGGTCGTCGAAATGAGGCCATACCGAGTAGCAGATCACTCGGTCGCAGCAAGCGTCCCCGAGGGGTAGGCGCTGTGCGTCAGCAGTGTGCCACTCAACCCGTTGGTCCTGGATTTTGGCGCGGGCCACCTCGATCATCCGGGTGGAGGTGTCGACTGCCGTGATTCGGCCAGCCGCCGAGAGTGTGGCAAGGAGCGCGCGGGTAAGGTTGC
>JAZDLZ010000125.1:0-2029 GCA_043801535.1 Pseudomonadota bacterium | reverse complement strand
GCTCGATCGTTGGGGCGAATTCTTGGTCTTCGGCGGGCTCGCCGTTCTCCTGCGAAGCCAGCTCGGCGTGGCCGCCGTAATACTCGCCATGGCTGGTTCGCAGATGGTGAGCTACACTCGTGCTCGCGGCGAAGCCCTTGGTTGCATGCTCGCGGGTGGAACCATGCAGCGGGCGGAACGAATCGCAACCGTAGGAGTGGCGATGCTTGCTGGAGCGATCGGTTCGGCTACCAAGGCCTTCGACGGGCGTCTCGTCCTGTCGCTCGCGCTGCTCGTCGTCGGATTCTTCACTGCTGCAACCTCGATCCACCGGCTCGTCACGGGATTCGCCGCTCTGCGCGCTCACAGCGGGACAACGCCGCCTCCAGCAAACTGCGAAAACGACGACGGCAAGCACCTCTTGGTGGCCGAGAAAACCAAAGGCGTGCCAAGCACCCGCCACACCCATCCAGCCTGACGGGGTCTACGGTAGGTGCTCTCTGGTCAGATTTCGCGCACCACCACCACCACTGCCACTGCCACTGCCACTGCCGCCACAGCCGTCGGTAGTGGTGGCGGTGGTGGAAGTGGCAGCAACATGCATATCGTCCTCGATCCGTACTCCGCCGAAAAGCGAGAGCTCTGCCACCAAATCCCAGGCAATTCGATCACCAATCGGGCCAGCCTTCAGCTCGCCAAGCAGCTCCTCGATGAAGTAGAATCCCGGCTCGATCGTCACTACCTGGCCGGCCGCCGTGATCGACGTATTGCGCAGGAAACGGTTCTCTGGCTTGGGAGACTTCACCAGGCATCCGACATCGTGGGTCTGAATTCCGAGAGAATGGCCGAGCCCGTGAGGCAGGAACTTGCGGGTGGCGCCACCCACAACGAGCTCATCCTCGCTTGCCTTGGCAATTCCAAGCTCTCTAATCAGGGAAGCAATCAACCAATGCGTCTGGTCGTGAAGATCCTCGAATGGAATCCCAACGGCGATGCGACTCCGGATCGTTCGCTGCACCTTCTCCATGCCTTCCACTAGCGCGGCGAATGCCTTTGCCCCGCCAGTGTTGCCTTTCACGACAGTTCGAGTGATGTCGCTGCAATAGCCAAGGCAGGTAGCACCCGCGTCGACCAACAACGAATCGGCTTGGCGGCGGCTGGGCTCGCGACCGTAGCGCACGTGGTGAAGAACCGCGGCGTTCTTGCCGAGTGCCACGATCCCCTTGAATGGGGTGTCGGGATCGTCCTGCCTGGTAGCCTGGAGATACATGAGATGCAGCTCGAGCTCGGAGTGCTCGCCAGCACGAAAAGCCTCGACGACCTGCCGATAGCCAGGCGCTGCCCGACGGTTCGCCTCGGACATGCACGCCACCTCGTAGGGGCTCTTGACGGAGCGTACAGCATCCAGTCTGGAAAGCAGCGCCTCGGGATTGATCGCCTCCTTGGGAATCCCCAGGAAAGCAGCGCGTTCCGCGTTATCGCCAATGAACGCCAACCGAGCAACCGCCGGGATCAGGTTCTTTGCCTGCGCTGGCTCGGAAACCTCGAACACCTCGAAGCACTCCCAGAAGTGCTCGCTCTCGATCACAGTCCTGCCTTCCCAATAGCTGTGCGCGGTGTTGTGCAAGAGCTGCGGGCGCTTGCCTGGGACGACGACCACCAAGCAGTCAGGCACCATCAATGGCAGCCAGTGCAGGAATGCCGGCATGACCCGCAGCGGACAGTCCTGATCGTCGAAGGAGCTGCGGCGCTGCAATCTGCCCGAATGGATTAGCAATCCGTCCCACCCGGTATCCTCCAATGCCTTGGAGGTCTCGCCAACCAGTCTGGCAACATGCTCTCGGTAGAGCTCTGCGAGCTGCGGAACCATGTCGGCTAGGGCGTTTGGTATTGTCGGCGACATTGGCTATGAATAGCACACTCCCCCAGCACTGCGAAATCAGGGCTCCTCACCGGGTGTGATCGTTGCTCGTTGGTCCCCGTCGATGGCGGCGAAACCAGAGCGTCAGCGATACCCGACGTGGACGTGTCTCGGTCGGATGGACATGAC
>JAZDLZ010000068.1:0-2924 GCA_043801535.1 Pseudomonadota bacterium | reverse complement strand
CTGGCTTTGCCACGGCGGCGGATTTGGCAACTGCCTGGTGCTCGAGCAGAGCGGACTCGATCTCGAACGGCCCGACCAGGTGGCCGCCGGTGTTGATGACGTCATCGTCGCGGCCGACGAACCAGTAGTAGCCGTCGTTGTCGATGCTGGCTCGGTCGAACGTCAGATACCACCCGTTCTTGAATTTCGCTTCGTAGCCGGTCTGGTTGTTCCAGTACGAGCGAATCATTGACGGCCAGCCAGGACGCAGTGCGATCAGGCCTACGCTGCCTGGCTTGGTGATCGGCTCGAATTTTTCTGGATCGACGATGGTGGCGGTGATTCCTGGGAACGGTTTCCCCATCGATCCCGGCTTGATCGGCATTCCTGGATAGTTGCTCACGACAATGCAGCCAGTCTCGGTCTGCCAGTAGGTGTCGTGGAATGCTTTGCCGAATGCTTCTTTGGACCAGATCACCGCCTCTGGGTTGAGAGGTTCGCCGACGCTGCAGAGATGGCGCAGTGACGACAGATCGAATCGTCGAGCTACCTCGGTGCCGTCGCGCATTAGCAAGCGGATCGCCGTGGGCGCCGAGTACCAGACCGTAATGCGGTGTTTGGCAATGAAGGAATACCAGCGCTCGGTGTTGAAGCCAGAGTCGAGCACCGCCTGAGTGACCCCATTCACCCACGGACCGATGATGCCGTACGACGTTCCGGTGACCCAGCCAGGGTCCGCATTGCACCAGTAGATGTCGTCGGGCCCGACGTCGAGCACCCAGCGGGTGGTCAGGTACTGGGAAATAATCGAGTAGTGAACGTGCTGCGCTCCCTTGGGCTGTCCAGTAGTCCCGGAGGTGTAGTGGAGCACCGACGGAGTCTCGCCGGTCGAAGGATAGGCGTCGAAGCTCTCGATGCGGGTCGCCTTCTCGAGATCGAAGGCGAGCTCGCCCGGTTTCAGGGCAGCGCCATCAGCGTCGACCACGACGACATTGCGTAGATTCGGCAGGCGTTCTCGAGCCTTGCGCACGACCGGCAGGAGCTTCTTCTGGGTCATGACGACCACTGTCGCCGCGTTTTCCAGACGAGTGTGCAGCGAGTCTTCGCGGAATGCCGAGAAGAGCGGTTGCACGATGGCACCCATCTTGAGCAGTCCGAGGAAACCCAGGTAGAGCTCGGGAACGCGGTCCATGAACAGGCACACCCGTTCGCCCGGCTTGACGCCGATGTCGACGTAGAACTTGGCGATCGTATTGCTCAGCGTCCGTAGGTCGTCGAAGGAATAGCGTTTCTCGTGACCGTGGATGTCCTCCCAGATGAGTGCCAACTTGCTGCCCAAGCCGAGCCGGCAGATGCGGTCGGTACACATCTCGCCGATGTTCAACCGATCGCCCTTCTCGTAGCCAAGATCCTTCTCGGCAATTGACCAATCAAAGCCTTTGAGCTTGTCCTCGTATGCACCGATTTCGCTCATGATTACCCTTCGTTTCTTTGCCCACCGCGATTGTCGCGGCGAAAACAGGTTGGCCCGCTCGATACCGCGCCTTCCGGCGCAGGATCAGGTTGTGCGTTGCCAGGCGACGCCACTTGAGGTTGCGGATGCTCTACCTCGATAACTACCTGCGCGATAGCCATGTCCCGAGTATGCGATAGGGTTAGATGGATGGTTCTCACTCCCCGGGAGTCCGCGTTCTTGCGAAGCCGCCCGTGCAACAGAATCCCAGGCTTGCCTGACTCCTCACTGGTGATCTCGACGTCTCGCCAGCAGAGACCCTCAGCTTGGTCTATTCCAAATGCCTTGAAAAACGCTTCCTTGGCAGCAAAACGGGCCGCAAAGTGTTGTGCCGGCAGATACTTGCTCTGGCAATACGCTATCTCTGTTGGCGCAAACAGCTCGGCAAGCAACCCCGTGTCACCAGACTGGAGGGACTCCTCCATCCGTGAGACGTCCATCAAATCGACACCGATTCCCGCGATCATGTGGCAACCGCGCGGCCGGAAGTTAGCGGATCGATGAGCAAGGCGTCAAGCACTGCCTGTCCATCATTTTTTTGCATCCTGGCATTTCCCCGTACGCGTTGACCGGCAGGGCGTAGGCTCGCTATAGTCGAGGCCCCTAGAGGAGGCCAGCATGAAGTTCGCGGTAGTCCTACCTGATGGAGCGCACGATGAGCCGCTAGCGCAGCTAGGCAGCCGTACGCCGCTCGAGGCAGCGCGTATCCCCAACATGGACTGGATCGCTCGGAACGGACGCCTCGGTCGGGCGCTAACGATCCCCGCTGGATTCACCGCTGGTACCGATGTGGGCACGCTCACCTTGCTCGGCTATGATCCTCACGTCTACTATTCTGGGCGGGCGCCTTTCGAGGCTGCTGCTCGTGGAATCAAGGTGCGGGACGACCAGATGGTGTTTCGTTGCAACTTCGTCACCATCGAGGACGGCCGCATGCGGGACTTCACCGCTGGCCACGTGAGCCAAGATGACGCCGACCGGATTCTCGCCACGCTACAGGAGCAGCTCGCCGAGGAAGGCTGCGAGCTCCACTCCGGCGTTTCCTATCGCAACATTCTCTTGCTCGCCGACGCCGCGAGCATGAAGGTCGGGTGCGCTCCGCCGCACGACATTCCCGACCAACCAGTGGCCGATCACTGGCCATCCGGAGACGGCGCCGAACGTCTCCGTCGGATCATGGATCTGGCGGCGAGAGTACTGGCGGACCACCCAGTCAATCGCGAGCGGCGCGCGCAGGGCAAGAGCTCGGTAACCAACATCTGGCTATGGGGTCAAGGCCGGCCTACCCAGCTCGAGAGCTTTGCCGAACGCCATGGGCTGGTGGGAGCAGTCATCGCCGCGGTCGACATCATCCGCGGCATGGCTGCTTGTGCTGGCATCGAGCACATCCCAGTCGCCGGTGCCACGGGTTACATCGACACCAACTACGCGG
>JAZDLZ010000065.1:0-4310 GCA_043801535.1 Pseudomonadota bacterium | reverse complement strand
TCGCGAACTTGAGAGCAGTCCATGAAGCGCCGTCCCAAAGAGTCTCATCCGGAAGGCACTTCCTGACGCTCATATCTGAGCAACAGTTGTTCAGTGGAGTTGGGCCGACCGAGGCGGGGAACTGTTTCGGAATTGGAATGATCGAGCCGCGGCCGGTCAGCTCATCCTCGTAGTAGGCACGAGCTCCTTCGTAGATCTTGCCCACGTTCACCAGCGCCTCGCTAGTCTTGGCGTTGCGGATGTATTTCACGAATGCTGGGATTGCCACTGCTGCGAGAACGCCGATAATCGCCACGACAATCATAAGCTCGACCAGAGTAAAACCACCCTTGATCCTCTTTGCCATCCTTTCGATCATCACTTCCTCCTTTCGCTTGCTCACTGGGTTGCTCTTCGGCTATTCGCCTTCACTATATGTAACCATCTCCATGAGGTCATGCCGCGTGGCATAGGTGGAGAGGGCCGCATCATTGTCCATGTCGCATCGAGCCACGAGATAGAACCAGTTGGTCGGCAGCACACCCGCGTTTGCCGCCAGCTCGGTGGCGTACATCGTCAGCCCGATTGCTTCCGGCGGCGCCTGGCCTGCAGTACCGGCGAATGCCTGATACTGGCAATACAGAGCAGTCTTGCCTGGCTGGATCCGGAGCTGCTGCCACGGAACGGGAAACGTCGCGGTCGGGATTACCGTTGGCTGACCATTGATGGGAGTGGGCCAGAATGCGCCGGTGGCCAAATAGGCTCCGTTCTCGGATGCGAAGGACTCTTCTTTGGCCTTGAGCTCGCTGAACAGCGGGATTACTTCGTTCATTACCCGTCCCTTCCGCACGTAGCGGGAGTAGGCAAACTGGGCAATAGTCGCTAGCACCCCGACGATGGCGACAACCACCATTAGCTCAACCAGGCTGACTCCTGCTCTCACTTTCGCTCGGCTGCGCACGGCCTGCCTCCTCTGCAAACGGAGTACCACTCGCTGTCCGATTCCAATCTAGCGGAATCATTAGAAAGCACTGAGCAATGGGGACGGCTCCAGTGACGAACTGCGGCGATCAGGCCGCAATTTGTCAGCAGTCCGCCCTCGACCGCACCAACCATCTGGGTGGCGGGTGGCGCGGCTCACGCCCAAACAAACTCCTTGGCGGAAAGAGATCAGAAAGACCAGGCGAGAGCCATTCCTCGAGCTATTCCTCGATCCATTCCTCGTCCGTGCGTCGCCGGACGAAGGAATGCGCGCTGTTCTTGGTGCCGGTCTTGCCTGATGCCGAGGTAGTACAGCACGCCGCCCCCGAGCAGCGCTGAGCTACCGGCAACGAGAAAGACGGTTCCGAGGTTCTGTGCTTGAACCCCGTCACTCCAGGTGCTTTCCCAATTGGAGGACCAGGTTCCTTCCTCGGACGAAAGAGCGCTGATGTCCGCGTCAGCCGAAATGGCCTTCATGCCGAAGAAGGCACCGGTCGCAAGCAGGGCGACGCCTACTCCCGCAGTGGCCATGCCAGCGAGCTTCTTCTTCCTGCCCGATACGCCCGACGCGACAACGTCAGACCTGGGAAACGTGACAGCGGCAGCAGGCGGAGCTGAATCAACGACGATCGTGGTTGCTGGCGATACTGGAGCTGGCTGGCCAGGTTTGAGCCCGGATGGTAGCGTCTGCTCTGGAGTCTTGACCGTCGGTGACCGAGTCGGAGAGGGGACCGTGACGGAGGCCACCGCGGTCGGGTTCGTCGACTGGGGAGGTGTTTCTGGCTTGGCCTGCGACGTGCCGCCTGGCTGCAGACCCGTGGCCGGCTCGGTGCCTGTCTGTTCGGACTTGGCAGGTTTTGGCGCTGGCGGAGCAGGCTGGAGAAGTGGGGTAGGGGTGGTCGGCACTTCGATTCCTCCAGGAGGAATCGTTCCCCGTGGCGGGGCATCGGGAAGGCGTTTGGATTCCTCGAGCAGGGTCTCCATCTCGCCGATTCGTGCCTCGACGTCGGGGCGGTTGGGTGCATCTGGCTTGAGACGAATGTATGTCTTGTAAAAATAGAGCGCCTGATCGTAGTCCTTTTTTAGACGGTACGCCTGGGCAATGTTGAACAGTAGCGCGCTCGCTCCGGTAATGGCATAGGCCTTCTTGAATTCGCCAATCGCCAGGTCGAATTCGCCAAGGTTGTAGTGAGTAATCCCCTGATCGTAGTGCTCTCTGGCACGCGCAGCTTTGTCACTGGCCTTGTCGCCGGCCTTGCTCTGAGCGACTGCGGTCTGTCCGAGAGAGAGAGTAGCTGCGACAAGAATGCAGCCCATTACTGCTCGACGAAGGGTAGCGAGCATCGCAACTCCTACTTGGCAAATGGATCCAGAGTGTAGTCGTCGCCGACCGGACCCTGACCTTTGGGTGGTTTGGTCGGCTTGCTCTCATCCGAGGTCTCGCTTCCCCCTCCCCCGTGCCGCGACGAAGGCTTGAGCTTGGCATCTACCTCGGCCTTGTCTCCCTGGCTTACCTTGATCATCTTGTCGAAGTCTCGGTATCCCGAGGCGGTGACGAAAATTTTGTGGTAGCCGGCCCGATCCAGCGCCACCTCCGCCTTGCTGCCAGATTCGACCACAACCCGATCGTCGATTTCGATCCGGGCGTTGGTCACGTTGACCGTTATCGTTACCGTAGCAGCAACTCTGGCCGCATCTGGAGTCGCAGCAGTACCCGGCTGTTTCGGCGTGGCCGGAGCCTGGGCCGACGGCTGGGCTGGATTCGATCCCGCGGTCGATCCTGCCTGGGCCGACGGCTGTTGGCCGGATGGCGGAGTACTCTGCGATGGTGTCTGGCTAGACGCTAGCTGGGTCGTGGCAGCAGGATCGCTCGCCTGCTGAGATGAGCCACCAGAGTTACCTTGCAAGACGATTAGCGCCACGGCAACCGCCACGGCCGCGACCGAGCCACCGACAATCGCGAACAGCGCGGTGCGCTTGGGCTTGGCCACCATGTCGAGTGGGGGCACCGTGCTGATCGCTGGCTGAGCCGGCCCAGTCGGAGCCCGCATCGGCGGAGGGTAGGGAGTAGGCTGTAGAGGAATACCCACCGGCGGCGTCATCACCCTCGAGTACGAATGGAAGGCGCCAGAGCCGACGGCGGTGCCGCCCATCGACGCGAACACCATTCCGCGCACCTCGGCCAGGCAGCCGCGGATTTGGGCAAGAGATGGTCGCCGTTCAGGATCCTTTTCTAGCATGCCCAGAATGATCGAATCGAGCAGCTCCGGGATCTCCGGCCAGAGAGTTTTCGGTGCTGGCGCTGGTTCCGTCAGGTGCTTGAGCACGATATCCATCGCGCTCTCGGCGACGAAAGGCAGCCGCCCGAGCACTAGCTCGAACGACATGGCACCAAGAGCGTAGATATCCGTGCGGTGATCGACATTCTTGCCGCGCGCCTGCTCGGGCGACATGTACCCGGGCGTCCCCATCATCATGCCGGTTCTGGTCTTGGCGATCGCTCCTTCGCCAGTATCGGCGAGCTTGGCGATTCCGAAATCGAGCAGCTTCACCAGTTGCCGATTTCCGCGGATCGCCATCAAGAAGACATTGTCCGGCTTCAGGTCTCGGTGAACGATGCCCGTCTCATGGGCGGCATCGAGAGCATCGGCCACCTGGTCGAGCACTTCGATACCCTCTGCAAGAGGGAGATTTCGTTCTCTGGCAAGTCGGTCACCCAGCGTCTCGCCTTGCAGCCACTCCATGGCGAAGTAACTGCGACCGTCGGGGAGCTCGCCGAACGAGAAAACGTCGACGATGTTCGGGTGTCCGATCTGGTTGACCGACCTGGCTTCCTGGGCAAAGCGCTGGACTGCCGATACGTCGGTGCAAAGCGCCGGCGAGATGACCTTGATCGCCGCCTTCTTTCCGATCAGTGGATGGATCGCTGAATAGACTGCGCCCATTCCTCCTTCGCCGAGCTTGTCTTCGACGCGGTACTCTCCGACTATCATTCCTGGCGGGAGGTCGTTCGGATTCTCGGCGAGCGCAGGCTCCGCACCGAATACGGCCGCACCCTGCACAGGATCGCTCGTGTCATACAGGAGCGTTCCGTCATCGGGGCAGACACTTCGACCTGCCGGCCACTCCTTTGCGCATTTCGGGCACCTGGACATGCTGTGGCAATCCTACAACGAAACGAAAGCAAGTTGAACCGCGTGGTGTTGTTCTGGTGTGATCGTTGCTCGTTGGTCCCCCGTCGATGGCGGCGAAACCAGAGCGTCAGCGATACCCGACGTGGACGTGTCTCGGTCGGATGGACATGACAAGGCACCCGAGGGAGCGCAGGCCGTTCTCGGTCTTTGGTCCTC
>JAZDLZ010000050.1:0-3263 GCA_043801535.1 Pseudomonadota bacterium | reverse complement strand
TTTCTCGAGGGCATGGATCTGTTCCGCCTGCCGATCGCCGACGACGGCAGCGGCGTGGCAACGCTTTTCTACTCGCGACGAATCGGCGCTCCGCCGCGCGGCGCGCCCGGCAACAGGGCAATCGTCGATTTGCCGAGACTGACTACGATCTACGGCGCAGCCAAACTGAGCGGCAGGATATCGAGAGACACTTCGATCGGCCTTCTGCAGGCGGTGACCGCCGAGGAGACAGGATGGGCCGAGCCCGCCGACAACACTGACGTCACAGGACCGGCGTCTCAGGTAACGAACGGAGAGCTCGACAGAGTAGTAGTGGAACCGCTATCGAGCTACAGCATGCTGCGACTCCGGCGTGACCACGACTCTGGCAAGGCGAGCGCCAGTCTGGCCGCGACTGCCGTTCATCGGTTTCTCGACGGCACTGGCGTGGAGCCCGAGCTCCACGACCGAGCATATGCTGCTGGCACCGAGTACCGTCGATACTTCGGTAGCGCCAACGACTATTCGTTGTTTCTACAGTTGAATGGAAGCTATGTCCACGGCAGCCCGGCCGCAATCGACCAGACGCAGCAATCGAGTGTGCACTACTATCAACGACCCGATGCCGCCTACCTCGGCTACGATCCGTCACGCACCTACCTGGCTGGCTATGGCTGGCAATACGAGCTCGCCAAGAAGGGTGGCTCGTGGCTTCGTGGCGGGATTGCTGGATTTGGCCGATCGCCAGGCTTCGAAGTCAACGATATCGGATTCCAGCGCGAAGCCGATCGAACGCTCAACTACGGCTGGCTTCTCGTCGTCGACGAGGAACCAGGCCGGTACCTACGCAAGTGGCAGGTAGTAAGCAATGCCTGGGAGTACACGAGCTTCGAGCCGAGGCACCTGGTTACCGGAATAAACCTCTTTGCCAGCGCAACCTCGCTGGGCTACTGGACCATTGGCGGTGGCTACGAGCTGGACGCTCCGAGCTGGTCGATCGAAGCTCTGCGCGGCGGACCGGCGCTACGGGAAGATTTCATCCACAATGCCTGGTTCAGTCTTGGAAGCGATCCACGGCGCAAGACCACGTTATTGTTCAACGCCAACAATTCCTATATTCCTGCCAGTGGCTCTGCGAGTTTTCAAGCTAGCGGTGAGCTGGCCATGCAGCTCCGGCCGAGCCTGCGCATTAGCCTCGGCCCGTCGTTTCAACACAACGATCAGCACAGCCAGTGGGTGGCAACCGTAGATGGGCGCCATATTCTCGGACGGATTACCTGCAGTACCCTTGGGGTAACGTTCCGGCTCAGCTATACTCTGTCACCCCGCCTGAGCTTGCAGGCGTACGCGCAGCCATTCGTGAGCGTCGGGCGCTATGGCGACTACCGTGAAGTCGCAGATGCCGCGGCCGAACGCTACCGCGATCGCTTCTCCTTCTACGCCCCCAACGAGCTCAGGGAGGTCGACGGCAGAATGCTCGTCGATCGCAATGGCGACTGAACGCCGGAGCTCGAGCTCGACAAGCCCGATTTCAGCACCGCCTCCCTTCGTTCCAACGTCGTCCTGCGCTGGGAATACCTTCCTGGATCGACCATCTTTCTCGTCTGGAGCCAGAATCGCGCCAACGATGGTTATCGACGGGATTTTTCGCCGACCAGAGGATTCGAGGATATGTTCGTAGCTCAAGGAAGGCACGTGTTGTTGATAAAGCTGAGCTATTGGCTCGGCACTTGACCCCGCCGGCATGCTATGGAGGGAGGGTCCAGGTGCTCTAGGCGAGCTCGAGCACCGCAGCCGCCAATTTCTCGATACCGACTGCCACCTTGGCAATCGTGGCTGGCTCCATGTAGGCCGGCGTCGAGACGATCTTGAGCGCGCTGTCGATGACAATACCGTCGACCTGGCAGCACACGTGTCGGGCACCCAGTGATTCCAGCGCGGCTGCGGTTCCCTGGTCGTTGCCGATCGTCAATTTGGGACCTGATTTTCCAAGAACTCTCGCGGCAATCACCGGAGCGATGCAGACAAAGCCCATTGGCTTGGCAGCGCGATGCATCTCCTCGACGAGGCGAGTGACCTCGGGATTCACTCGCAGCGCGGTGCCGTCGACCGCGAACGTCGAAAGGTTCTTGGCCGCGCCGTAGCCTCCAGGGAAGACAAGAGCATCTAGATCGGCACTGGACACCTTGGCTATGTCGGTAATCTGTCCTCGGGCAATTCGCGCTGCCTCGATGAGCACGCGGCGGTTTTCGCCGCCTGCCGCGGCACCGGCGAGGTGATCGATCACGTGCATCTGTTGCACGTCCGGTGCCATTGCAATCGTCTTGGCTCCTAGTCTGTCGAGAGCCAGTAGCGTCAGGGTCGCCTCGTGGATCTCCGAGCCATCGAGGTATCCACAACCCGACAAGACTACGCCTACTCGCTTTTGATTCTGCGTCGCCATTGGTCTCTCCTTGTCTCGCTGTCTCGCTGCCTCCTTCCCTGGCCTAGGGAGTTAGCCGCTCGAGCATGCGCGGGAAGGGGATGGTTTCCCGTACGTGGTGAAGCCCACACAGCCATGCCACGGTACGCTCGATGCCCAGTCCGAAACCTCCGTGGGGTACCGATCCATAGCGACGCAGGTCCAAGTACCATTCGAACGCCTCTCTCGGAAGAGAATGACCAGCGAGCGCCTGCTCAAGCTTGGCCAGGTCGTCCTCACGTTGGCCGCCGCCGATGATTTCGCCGTAGCCTTCGGGGGCGATCACGTCTACTCCGAGCGCCAGGCGTGGATCGGCGGCGTCCTTCTTCATGTAGAAGGCCTTGATCTCGGCGGGATAGCGATGAATGAGCACTGGCCGGTCGAATTGTTCGCTGATGACGGTTTCCTCGTCGCCGCCAAGATCGTCACCGAATTTGACCTCTTTTCCCTGACGGTTGAGGATCGAGATGGCTTCCTCGTAGCTGATGCGTGGGAATGGCTTCTGGATCCTTTCCAGACGTGAGATATCACGTTCGAGGATCGCGAGCTCGGCCCTTCGTTTGGATATCACCTGTTTGACGACTTCGACGAGAAAATCCTCGGCGAGGTCCATGATTCCATCGAGCTCCAGGTAGGCAATCTCGGGCTCTACCATCCAGAACTCGGTCAAATGGCGACGGGTCTTCGACTTCTCCGCCCGAAAAGTCGGTCCGAAGCAGTACACCTTGCCCAACGCCATCGCCGCAGCCTCCATGTAGAGCTGCCCGCTCTGCGTCAAGTAGGCCTTCTGATCGAAGTACCCCACCTCGAAGAGGTTGGTGGT
>JAZDLZ010000020.1:0-7603 GCA_043801535.1 Pseudomonadota bacterium | reverse complement strand
GCCACCACGTAGAGCAGGAACAAGAAGGGAATGATCCGCCAGGTCGCCTTGCGAACCGCCGATGCCAGCGCGGATGCCAGCGCGGATTCGCTCACAGGTACAGACGCCGGCGTTGGACTCGTCGCGAGCACAGGCGAAGATGCGGGCGCACCAGTGTGCGTCCGGTCGGTTCTTCTCGATTTCGACTCTGTCATTGGTCGTGTCCCGGAGGAGCAGAACGTGGCCGGCTGCCGGTTCTCGGTTGCCAATCCTGGGCGAATCAGGCGATGCGGATGCGGGCGTCGACGGCAACTGGTGGCCTACCCTCGGGATAGGCGAACACCGGGTTCAAGTCCATCTCGGCGATTGCCGGGAAGTCGGCAGCGAGGCGGGCCACTCGGCAAAGCATGTCCTCGACAGCCCGGAGATCCACGGCCGGCTCGCCCCGCACCCCTTCGAGCACCCGGTAGCCCTTGATCTCGCGGACTATCGCCTGAGCCTCGGTGCGGCCAAGCGGCGCCAAGGCGAATGCCACGTCGCGCATTACCTCGACGAAGACCCCGCCGAGACCGAACATGATCAAGCTCCCCAACCCAGGACAGGACTTGGCACCGATGATGAGCTCTCGACCAGACTGCTTCTGCTCCTGCAACAAAAAGGAAAGTGAAGAGGTAGCGCCCGCGCCGCCGCCACGGTTGGCAAAACGGTCGCGCATTGCCCGGTAGGCGGCATTCAGCGCGCGGGCGTCGGCGATGTCGAGGGCTACCCCACCCTCGTCCGACTTGTGGACCACGTCCGCCGAGTCGACCTTCAATACGCAGGGGAAGCCGACCGTCGCGGCTGCCTTCTCGAGATCCGCCTCGGAGGTCACGGCAGCGCGCCGCGGCGAGCCAATGCCATAGGCGGCGAGCAGCTCGAAGGCATCGGCCTGCGGAATGAAGCTACCCTTGCCAGCATGGCGGGCAACTACTGCCTCGACGCGTGCCCGGTCGATGCGATCCAGCGCATCCCGCTCGGTGTTGGCGACCGCAGCCTCCTCTCTCTGCCGGCACCGGACCTCGCCATAGCGCGCCATTGCCCAGAGCGCCCTGGCGCCGTCCTCCGGGAATTCGTAGACGGGGATACCGCTCTCCCGTAACTTGCGAATCAGCCCAGCCCACTTCTCGATCGTCTCGACCACGACCACCATTGGCTTGCGGCCACCATTCTGAACCTGGGCTTCCTTGATGCGGGCGGCGATGCTGTCCAGGTCGACAAACGGTGCAGTCACGAAGTAGACGAGCACCATGTCGACGCCATCCTCCTTGAGGAGAGTGTCGATGGCGGCGAAGTAGTGGTCGGCGCCGGCGGTGGCGACCACGTCGACGGGATTGCCCAGGCTGGCCTCGGCATAGAGGCTCTGCCTCAAACGCTCCTTGCCGGCCGCAGACCAGGTGGCGAGCTCCAGGCCGCGCTCGACGCTCTCGTCAACCGCCTGGATTCCCGGTCCGCCGGTGTTGGTGATAAGGCCGATGCGCTTGCCAGCCGGTATCTCCTGGCAGGACAGGGCGATCGCTGCCTTGATCATTTCGTCGCTGTCGGTGAACTGCAGCACGCCAGCCTTGCGGAACATCGCCGCGGCCATTGCCGCCTGATCCACCAGCGTGCCAGTGTGCGAGGCGACGGCCACCGAGCCCTCGTGCGTCCGGCCAGCTTTGATCGCCAGGATCGGCTTGTGCGGAGTGATGCGCGCCGCCACCTCGACGAATTTCGCCGGATCCTTGAAGCTCTCGACCTGCATCATGATCGCCCGGGTGCCCTCGTCTTGGCCGTAGTACTCGAGAATCTCCGGCATGGTCAGATCGCACTCGTTGCCATAGCTGGCATAGAGACGATGACCGATGCCGACGTTGTGCAAGTGGAGCTTCAGGAGCTCACCCATACCGCCGCCTTGGGCAACGATCGAGATGTTGCCGGGCTTCATGGGGACGAAGGTGAAGTTGGCGTAGGCCGAGATCGCCGGGTCGGAGTTCTGCACACCCTGGGAATTCGGACCGTAAATGCGCATGCCGAAACGGTGGGCCAACGCCACCATTTCCTTTTCTC
Organism: Pseudomonadota bacterium; assembly: GCA_043801535.1. GTDB lineage: Bacteria > Myxococcota_A > Polyangia > Haliangiales > SHYZ01 > JAZDLZ01. The sequence goes on along the minus strand of JAZDLZ010000020.1, from coordinate 5,539 downwards.
GCTCGATCCCCTCGCCTCCCACTTCCTTGAAGCCAGCAGTGTGCACGATGGCGAATTTGACGCCCTTCTTGCCGCACTCCTCGAGCACGCCGGGGACGAGCTTGTAGCTCACCGAGATGTTGACGAGATCGATCTCACCAGGCACCTCGAGAACCGAACGGAAAGCGGGGAAACAGCGAATATGGCCACCCTTGGGGTTGATCGGGTAGATGGGACCCTGGAAGCCGTATTCGTAGAGATTCTTGATGACAATATGGCCGATGGAATACGGGTTATTGGAAGCGCCGATGACGGCGATCGCCCGTGGTTTGAACAGTCCGTCGAGCATTGTGGGTCTTCTCCTTCTTCGTTGCTTCGTTGCGTCTGGTCAATCAGCCCGCCTGACGGTCGGGACGCGAAGCGCTGCGACGTCGCGCGACGAGCGCAGCGCCGAGAGCACCGGTGAGCTGCGGATCGGGCGGCACAACCACCGCGTGCCCGATGCGCGCCGCGAGCATCGCCGCGATAGTGGGGTTGTGGGCAGCGACTCCGCCGGTCAGCAGCACTTCGCCTTCGAGCGAGTCCATTTCCGCCACTCGAGTGACGACCGCGGCAAAGGCACCGCGCACGATCGAGGCCGGCGTAGCACCACGCCGGAGGTGCGCGAGGATCTCGGTCTTGGCGAACACCGTACAAAAACTGGACAGCTCGAGCGTGCTGTCGGCTGCGCGCGCCAGCCGATCCAGATCCTCGAGCGACAGCGACAGTCGGACCGCGATTTCCTCGAGAAACGCGCCAGTGCCGGCCGCGCACTTGCGATTCATGCGGAAGTGTTGCTGGCGTCCTTCCTGGTCGAGGCGAATCACCTTGTTGTCTTGGCCACCGATGTCGACGACGCTGATGGCGCGCGGCACGTGGTGATAGCAGCCGATTCCGTGGCAGAGGATCTCGGTGAGCGCGACGTCGGCGAGCTCGACGTTGTCGCGACCGTAGCCGGTGGCGACGACGAACGCGAGGTCTTCCCGGCTGGCGCCCGCTTGTTCGAGCGCCCTGCCGAGGCATTCCCTGGCGGTGGCCGCGTAGTCGACACCGGAGGGCAGGACGGCGCTTCCGCGCACTTCCTCGCTGGCGCCGAGCAGCACCACCTTGGTGGCAGAGGCGCCAACGTCCACACCACCGAACAGCGAGCGACGAGCCGGCATGACGCTACGACCGTCGCTGCTCGGACAGTTGCTCGACGAGAGCTTCGATCTGGGTACGCGCCTGTTCCTCGGAGTAGAGGCGCAGATCGCAGAGATCGCCCGAAACGACCACGTAGGGAATACCCAAGCGCTTGGCGAGTCGCGCTGGCATGCCATAGCGGTTGTTGGAGTTGTTGGGACAGGTCATCGCGTCGTGGTAGACGATGCCGTCCACGGCGTAGTCGCGCACCATCGATTCGAGATAGCGCTCCTTGACCGACTCGGAACGAACGATGAACAACTCGGTGTAGGCGCGGGCCATCCCTTCGAAAGGATCGCGATGGCCGAGGTCTTCGAAGATCCAGCTATTGCAGTAGGTGGAAGCCACCACGCAAGCACGATGCGCATGGAACAGCTCGGCGTGCTCGCGCAGCTTGCCCCAGACTGGCATTCCGTCCCAGTAGAAGCGTAGGTTCTCGTCGTCCACGGCGGCCACGCCGCTACCGATCCGCTCCTCGAGCTCGCCGAGAAGAAGCCGGTAGTACTCCTCGGCGCGCGGATCGCCGCGCAGCACGACCGCCGGTCCCATATGGATCGTACCGTCGAAGAACGACAGCGGCGCGGGCCGGTGCGCCGCCGTCCGCAGCACCTTCTTCCACAGCACCGAACAACGGTAGGAAGAAGCTATCACCTCCCGCAGACGATCCAGCTCCAGCTTGGTGCCCGCCACTTCCTCGAGAGGCGGCACCAGCGCTCGGTACTGGGCAACGAGCCCGGCAACGTGGACGGCCGAGACCTCACCGACGCTGCGCGGAGTCTCGATGCCAAGGAGTGGCACCCCCAGCTCGCGCGAATAGAAGGCGAGCCAGTCCTGCACGTCCCGGCACTGGTTCGTGTTGTAGACGAGCACATCCGGTCGCGGCAGCCCGGCAAGCCCGAAGGCCTTGGTGAGCGGTGTAGTCTTCTTGAGAAACCCGCCGATGTCCGATGTCAGGTACGAGCAGATGCTCGGCGCGTAGCCGATGGCATTGGCAGCCGGAATCAGCTCGGCTGCCAGGCGCGAGGTGCCAATCAAGGCGCCATGGTTCTCGGGAAAATAGACGAGGAATCCCAATGCCCGCAGCAGCTCGGCCGGTCCCACGCTAGTACACCAGGCCACCTTCGCCGATCGCGTGCGCGCTGCTTCGTCGAGCTCGCGAAAATAGGCACCCATGAGATCCTTCATCGGCCCGGCCGCGCGGATCTTCTTGATGGCCGCTGCTCCTTTGGTCGTGGTCTTTTGCGTCGTCGCGGTCGTCACGGTCGTCCCTCCTCGGTTTGCTTCTGCGGGGTCCTCGGCTGCCCTGCTGGCCGAGTGGCCAGCGCCAAGGCGGGGCAGAGTATAGCCAAGGGCGGTATCACGGGGAAGGGGATATCCAGGTCCCTGTCAAAGGATCCGCCGGAAATCCGCGGGGGTGTCGACGTCCAAGGCAACGCCTCGGTCTTCGGTGGCGACGGTCACGACCCGTGCCGGGTCCCGGGCAACGACATCACGGACGCCCCGCGGAAGCGAGCTTGCCGTCATCAACTCCGGCCAGACATCGATCCCGAACGCGGCCGGGTGACCGCCACGACCGGCGCAGCGGGGTACCACGATGCGATCGGGCCCGGCCACGGCGAGAAGCGCCGCAACAGTCGCCGCTCGAACGAGCGGGTGATCGACCGGCCAGAGTAGCGCTACATCGCCAGCACCCGCGTCTCCGAGCGCAGTCAGACCGGCGGCAAAGGACGATGCCATGCCACGCTCCGGCTCCGGATTGACGACCAGCGCATCGCCGAGCGCCGCATCCGCTGCCGCTGCCGCTGCCGCCTTTCGAGTTGCCTCGAGATGGGGCTCCGCAGCAACGACCACGATGCTGCTGCAACCTCCCGAACGCGCCGCCTCGACGATCGCGGCGAGAAACGTCCGGCCATCAGGTAGCACGAGCGCCGCCTTGGCAACGCCCCCAAGGCGGACTCCAGCGCCCGCCGCGAGCACCACCGCCACTGCCCGTACCGAAGAATCCCTTGTCATCTGTTTCCTGCCTGGATTTGGATATAGTCTTGCCTACGTTGAACCGCAAGGAGCTTCCATGCCTTCCAGACCGACCACTATCGATGCAGGAGTGGTGAGCCGCCGAATCCACGAGTTGGGACTGCTCGACTTTGGCAACGCATCGATACGCGAAATCAAGAGAGTCGTCGACTTGATCGAGAAGGAAACCGGCCAGGAATTCGTTCGCATGGAGATGGGCATCCCCGGCCTACCGGCGCTACAAGTCGGCGTGGACGCGCAGATCCGCGCCCTCCAGAACGGCGTGGCAGCCATCTACCCGGATATCCAAGGCATCCCTGCGCTGAAGAAAGAAATCGCGCGCGTCGTAAAGCTGTTCTTGGACGTCGAGGTAGATCCTGAACATTGCATCCCCACGGTGGGCTCGATGATGGGCTCCCTGGCCGCGTTCATGACCGTCAACCGCATGTGGGCCAACCGGGAAGGAACGCTGTTTCTGGATCCTGGCTTCCCAGTGCAGAAGCAGCAGTGCAAGCTACTGGGACATGGCCACATGTCGTTCGATGTCTACGACTACCGCGGCAGCAAGCTCCGGCCCAAGCTCGAGTCGTTCCTGAAGGGTGGCAAGGTATCGTCCATTCTCTTTTCCAACCCGAACAATCCGACCTGGATCTGCCTTACCGAAGACGAGTTACGAACCGTCGGAGAGCTGGCCACGCAGTACAACGTGGTGGTCATCGAAGACCTCGCCTACTTCGGCATGGACTTCCGCAAAGACTATTCCAAGCCTGGGAAGCCGCCCTTCCAACCCACCGTTGCCAGATACACCGACAACTACATCCTACTCATCTCGAGCTCCAAGGCCTTCAGCTATGCGGGCGAACGTATTGGCATGATGGCCGTGTCCTCGAAGGTGTGGGAAATGCGCAGCCCTGATCTGCTGCGCTACTTCCAGTCCGACCAGCTCGGGCATACCATGATCTTCGGCGCTGTCTACAGCATCAGCTCCGGCACCAGCCACTCTGCCCAGTATGCTCTCGCTGCCACTCTCAAGGCGGTCTGCGACGGCGAGATCGACTTCGTCGCCATAGTCAAGGAATACGGCGAGAAGGCCAGGATAATGAAGCGGCTCTTCACCGAAAATGGCTTCAGCATCGTCTACGACAGAGATCTGGACGACCCCATCGCCGACGGCTTTTACTTCACGTTCTCCTATCCTGGAATGAATGGGGGGCAGCTGCTATCGGAGCTGCTCCACTACGGCATCAGCGCCATCACGCTCGGCATCACTGGCAGCGAGCGCTCGGAGGGATTGCGGGCATGCACCTCCTTGGTTCGTCGCGAGCAGCTTCCATTGCTGTGGGAGCGGCTGAAGCGCTTCCGCGACGATCACCCACATCCCTGACCTGGCTACTGGATACCCAGATTGCGGGCGATTCGCGGCAGTGGATCGCTGGTCTCGTAGCGGAAAGGCTGACCCGTCATGAGCTCGTAGATGGCAATGTAGCGGCGGGCGGCTTCGCAGCGGACGTCGTCTGGAAGGGCTGGTGGCGGACCGTCACCGCGATAGCCTCTCTCCTCGGCAAGCCACCGTCTCACGTACTCCTTGTCCAATCCTCGCGGGTCCTCACCCCTGGCGAAGCGTTCCTCGTAGTCGTTGGCGTACCAGTAGCGCGAGCTGTCCGGCGTATGGATCTCGTCGATGAGGACGATATCGCCAGCGGCGGTCTTGCCCATCTCGTACTTGGTATCGACGAGAATCAGCCCTCGCTCGGCTGCTCGGCGCTGCCCGAAGGCGAACAGCGCCTCGGCCACCGCCGCTGCCCGGTCGAAGTCCTCGGTGGCGATCAGCCCCATCTCGAGAAGCTCTGCCCGCGACACCGAGACGTCGTGACCGCCGTGAGAAGCCTTGGTCGACGGCGTCAGCAGCGGCTTCGCCAGTCGCTGATGCTTGCGCATACCGTCGGGAAGCCGGTGTCCGCAAAACTCTCGCGCGCCCCTCTCGTAGGCATAGTAGATCGACGTCGTGGTGACGCCGGTGAGATAGCCGCGCATCACCATCTCGACGGGAAGCGGCGTGCACTCCTTGGCCACGGTCACGTTGGGGTCGGGCACCGAAAGCAGGTGATTGGGCGCGATGTCCGCCGTCTCCGCGAACCAGTAGGCAGCGATCTGATTCAGGACCTGTCCTTTGAAAGGTATCGTGCCGAGGACCACGTCGAAGGCGCTGATACGATCGGTCACCACGATGATGCGGCGTCCGTCGGGCGTCGAGTAGTTGTCCCGCACCTTGCCTTCGTACTTCTTGCCTAACTGCGCAAAGCTGGTGCTCTCCAGAGTCCTCGCA
>JAZDLZ010001087.1:0-9499 GCA_043801535.1 Pseudomonadota bacterium | reverse complement strand
AAGGAACCAGGAACTGGAACATCCCCCCCGGTACGGCTCGCACCTGAATAGGCGGCCGGAATCCCGGATCAAATCAATCGGTTGGCCACCGTCGATCGAGCAATCGCCGTCGACTCTCCGGGACACACTTATCTTTTCGGCGATGGTCTAGCTATGGTAAGCATTCGTCCATCGTACGTTCAGTATGCCCATAGGAGGCTCGGTGAGGATGATGACGATGAAGACAATGAGAACGCCCTGGCAGCTTTTGGTGGTTGCCATGGTCAGTGGTTGTGCGTCGGGTAGCTCGACGCCTGCCATCGACGGAGCCGTGGATGGAGTGAGCGTGGACTCGAGCACGCCAGGTAACGATGGAGCGGAGCACGACGCTGCCGGCGCGGACGGCATTGGCGCGGACGCCATGGATGCGGTGCCGGTCGACACGGCGACTGCTGCCGACGGCAGTATCGATGGAAGCGGCGGTGGAGGTGGCGACGGCGGGTGCGCGCCGACCACGTGCGAGGCCGCCGGCAAGAACTGTGGCACCATTGCCGACGGTTGTGGCAGGACGTTGAGCTGCGGCTCGTGTACGAGCCCGCAGAGCTGCGGCGGCAGCGGGGTAGCGAACGTGTGCGGTGATGGCTCGTGCTCGCCGACTACCTGCAAGGCAGCGGGAAAGGACTGCGGGAGCATGTCCGACGGATGCGCTGCCCTGCTCGATTGCGGCGAGTGCATCGCGCCCGACGTCTGCGGAGGCGGAGGTGGCGGCGGAGTTGCCAATGTCTGCGGGTGCGCGCCGGCAACCTGCGCCGAAGCTTCCAAGAACTGCGGCAGGATCTCCGATGGATGCCACGGCTCCGTCCATTGCGGTGTCTGTATTCCGCCGCAGAGCTGCGGTGGTGGCGGAGTGGCGAACGTGTGCGGAGAAGGCGAGTGCGTGGCGACGACGTGCGCGGAACAGCAGGCGGAGTGCGGACAGGTTGCCGACGGTTGCGGTGGACTGTTGAATTGCGGTGACTGTGCTGCACCCAATACTTGCGGCGGCGGCGGTGCTCCCAACAAGTGCGGTTGTGCTCCCAAGGGATGCGGCGCGCTCGGGGCGAACTGCGGGCTCGTCGGCGATGGGTGCGGGCACACCATCAACTGCGGAAGCTGCGTGTCGCCGCAGAGCTGCGGCGGTGGCGGCGTGGACAACATCTGCGGGTGCACGCCGACGACGTGCCTGGCCGCGAAAAAAGACTGTGGAACGATCGACAACGGGTGCGGCGGAACATTGCACTGCGGTAACTGTGTGTGGCCGAATTCGTGCGAAGGCGGTGGGGAGGCCAATGTCTGCGGGTGCATGCCCAAGACGTGCCTCGGCACCGGGGCGAACTGCGGGGAAATGACCGACGGCTGCGGGGTGACGCTGAGCTGCGGAGTCTGCCAAGAGCCGTACACCTGCGGGGGCGGAGGAATACCCAATCAGTGCGGCTCGGGTGGGTGTACACCGACGACTTGCCTGGCCGAGGGTGCCGATTGCGGTACCATCTCTGACGACTGTGGCGGAATAGTGATGTGCGGGGTCTGTGTCCAGCCCAAGACTTGCGGTGGCGGCGGAGCACCGAACCTGTGCGGGTGCACGCCGACGAGCTGTGCAGCCCAGGGCAAGAACTGCGGCACGATACCCGACAAGTGCGGCGGTGCGCTGCAGTGCGGGAGCTGCGTTCTGCCGCAGACCTGCGGTGGCGGTGGAGCACCGAACGTCTGCGGATGCAAGCCCAAGACCTGCCTGGACCTGGGAAAGGACTGCGGCACGGTCGCCGACGGCTGCGGTGGAGAGCTCGAATGCGGTACTTGTGTCGCTGCTCCCAAGAGCTGTGGCGGCGGCGGGATAGCGAACGTGTGCGGAGAGCCGTGCGTGCCGACGACCTGTCTGGCCGAGGGCAAGAACTGCGGCACTATCTCCGATGGCTGCGCTGGATTGATCTATTGCGGAGCTTGCGCCGGCGGAGCGACCTGCGGCATCAACGGGCAGCCCAACGTCTGCGGCACGTGCGCAACTGGTACCTGGTCCACCGAGGTCGTTGACGGGGGCGAAGAGGGCGTGAGATACGTCGGCCTCGGATCGAAGCTGGCGATCGATCCCGAGGGAGGGATACACGTTGTCTACATCAATGGCACCGATCCCGAGTGGATGGAGTATGCCTATCGATCGCCGTTCGGGGCATGGACGATCAGCTCGCTGAGAGAGTTGGGCGATCGGTGCGGGCAGCCCGCCATCGCGGTCACCAACTCCGCGGTCTACCTGAGCTACCAGTGCCCTTCCGGCGTCGACAGCTCCGAGCTGCGGTTCGCCTACCGGCAGTTCGGTGGCGAATGGTATTCCCGGACCGTCGATTCGTTGGTAAACGGAAGGGTCGGGTCGTCGTCCTCGATCGCGGTCGACAGTGGAGGCGGTGTCCACGTCAGCTACACCGACACTACCAACGAGGATCTCAAGTACGCCTACCTGCCCTTTGGCGAGGGACAGAGTTGGAACCCAGAAGTGGTCGAAGCCAGGGTAATGGATGGTGAGACCGTCCTGAGCAATGTCGTCGGTGGTGACACCGCGCTCGCCCTGGACAACCAGGATGGCGTCCACATCGTGCACCGCGACGGAGACCAGGGCGATATTCGCTACGCACACCGGCTGGCTGGCGGCAGCACCTGGACTCTCGAATTGATCGACGGCGCTGGCGACAACGGCGTCGGACCGGGGATATTTGTCGATAGCAGTGGTGGCGTCCACGTGAGCTATCCCGACCACGGAAACCACATCCTCAAGTATGCCTACAAGGCGGCTGGCGGCTCCTGGGAGAAGGAGATCGTTGACACCGGCGACAGCAAGCAAGTTCACTGGGACACCTCGATTTCCGCCGATGCCAGCGGCGAAGTCCACATCGCCTATCGAACGTGGTACGGCCACTATTTGAAGTACGCTCACCGGGCTTCTTTTTCCGCGGATTGGAGCAAGACGTTCATCGACAGCACCGAGGAGCTCTGGGCTCCCGCGCTCATCACGGATTCCACTGGCCGAGTACACGTCGTCTACTCTCGCTGGGACGTGATCGATCAGGATCCGCACATCATGGAGCTCCGCTACGCTTCTCGTTGTCCGTGACGGAGTCGGGATCGCACACGCTTGCCCAGTTGATTCGCCCCTGATCGTGCCCATAACGATTCCATGCTCAACCCGAGCTCGAGCGGGGATTCGGAATCCAGGGCGCTGATTCGTCCGAAGGAACCTGCTGGAGCTGGAGCTCTCGGCTGGCGACTGTTGGCCGGGAGCTGCGGAATCAGGCGCGCGCTCTGCGCTCTTCTCGTGGTTGCGGCACTCCTTTCCTCGTCGGGCTGCATTTTCGTGGAAGACGACGACAGAGGCTATGGTCGACTGCTCTTCTCCTGGTCGCTCCGGGATCTTTCCACCGGAAATACGGTCGCCTGTCGACTGGATGAGCGCGTCGAGCTCGGGATCGGCAGCGTCGTCGAATCGTACGACTGCTCGCTCGGGACGGTGACGTCCGGGTTGCTGAGGGAGGGAGACTACCTGGCCGAGCTCGATCTCGTCGACTCGCTAGGCGTGGAGTCGGCAGTCGAGCTGGAAGTTTCCGTGTTCGAGGGCGCGACTACCGACATTGGGCACATCACGTTCGTCGTGGCCGATTGATCGGCCTACTTCCTTTCATTGGCGGGGCGCGGCGCGGGTGGCGCGGCACGATGCGTGCGACGGCACGAATGATGAAAGGAGTAGTTGCGCCATGGCCAGGGCACCCGATCAGAAATACCTCAATCCCAATCCAGGATACCGCAAGGGTGACCAGCACGCCGGCGGTGGACACGAGTCTTGTGGTGGCGGCAAGAGAAGGATTCCCCAGAACGGATGGGAGAAAGGCGACGTCACTCGCGGTGTTGACCGGCACCCTGACGATCCAGCGCTGCATCCGAAGCCCGGTCAACGGTCCCGTTTGGGCGAAAAGGGACGCGGCCAGCAAGGAAGGAAACGCAGCGGCAGCGGCAGCGGCGGCGGCGGCGGCAGCGGCAGCAGCAGCGGCGGCGCCCGAGTTGGTCGAGAGCGCTGACGATCGACGTCCCGAGGCCGACAACCAATCCGAGAACTGGCGTTTCTATTTGCCCTTTTCGTTGTCGCTGCTTCTGGCAATCGTGATCACCATCGTGGCGAAAAGTCTTCGTCGCCGCCGGCGCTGAGCTCCCAATGTGTTGGCATCGGGTTTGCCCACATTCGTGTTGATGGCAAGAATCATCGGGATCGACCTCGGAACTACCATGTCAGTGGTGGCGGTGATGGAAGGTGGACAGCCAATAGTAGTAACCAACGAGGAAGGAGAACGGCTTACTCCTTCGGTTGTTGCCTGGGATCCCAAGGGGCAGGTGCTGGTCGGTACGGTGGCACGCCGCCAGTCGATAGTGAACCCGGGACGGACCGTCTACTCGGCAAAACGGTTCATCGGCCGGCGCTTCGAGGAAATCGGCGAAGAGACTCGGCGGGTGCCGTTCAAGGTAGCTCGTGCTCCCAACGGAGATGCCTGGTTCGACGTCGAGGGACGCCATCATTCGCCGGCGGAGATTTCCTCCCACGTCTTGGCCAAGTTGCGGCGAGCGGCGGAATCATATCTGAGCGAGAAGGTTTCCGAGGCAGTAGTGACGGTGCCGGCCTACTTCAACGATTCGCAGCGACAGTCGACCAAGGACGCCGGCAGGATCGCCGGGCTCGACGTCAAACGCATCATCAACGAGCCCACTGCTGCGGCCCTCGCCTACGGGTTGGACAAGAAGGGCGAAGAACGAATAGCAGTCTACGACTTTGGCGGCGGCACTTTTGACATCTCGATTCTCGAGGTCTCGCAGGGGCTGATCGAGGTGGTCGCCACCAATGGCGATACCCATCTCGGGGGCGACGATCTCGACGCTCGAGTGGTCGACTACATTGCCAACGAGTTTCGCCAACAGACTGGCTTGGATATCACGAAAGATCGCATGGCCTTGCAGCGCGTGCGCGATGCAGCCGAGAAGGCGAGGGTCGAGCTGTCGTCGGTAACCGAGACCGAGGTGAACCTGCCGTTTCTCAGCGCGGACGCTGCTGGTCCCAAACACCTCTCGCTTCGCCTGAGCAGGGCAAAGCTCGAGCAGCTCATCGGCGATCTGATCGAACGGAGCTTCGGCCCGGTACGGCAGGCGCTGGCCGACGCCAAGAAGACGCCAGCCGACATCGACGAGGTGGTTCTGGTCGGGGGGGTCACGCGAACTCCCTTGCTCCAGCGCCGGGTGCGCGAGGTCTTTGGCAAGGAGCCGAACAGGGGCGTGAATCCCGACGAAGTGGTCGCTCTTGGAGCCGCGGTTCAGGCAGGAATTCTCGGCGGCGAAGTGAGGGCGATGGTGCTTCTCGACGTGACCCCGCTTTCGCTCGGCGTCGAGACTCTGGGGGGAGTGAGCACGGTGCTCATCCCGCGCAATACCACGATCCCTACCCGCAAGGCCGAGGTCTTCACCACTGCCGCGGACAGCCAAAACAGCGTCGAGATTCACGTCGTCCAAGGCGAACGGTCGATGGCTCACGACAACCGTTCCCTGGGAAAATTCCACCTGGTTGGCATTCCGCCGGCGCCGAGGGGAGTGCCGCAGATCGAAGTAGCCTTCGACATCGACGCGAACGGGATCCTGAACGTCAGCGCGCGAGACAAGGCGACCACGAGGGAGCAGAGAATCCAGATCACTGCCTCGGGCGGGTTGAGCAAGGACGACGTCGAACGTCTCGCGAGAGAGGCCGAGGCTCATGGCGCGGAGGACGAGCGGCGCAAGCAGGCCACCGAGGCGCGGAATCGTCTGGATACTCTTGCCTACACGACCAGGAGGACGCTCGACGAGAACCGCGCCAGGTTGCCCGCCGGGTTGGCGGATGAGGTGGGGCGCGCGCTCGCCGAAGCACAGCGGATGGTCGATGCCCGTTCCGAGGAGCTCGACGAGATCAAGCGTGCCGAAGCCGATCTCACCAGGGCGGCACATCGAATGGCGGAGGAGCTCTACCGAGCTGCCGGAGGAGCTCCTGGCGGCGGCGGTGGTGGTGGTGGCGGCGGTAGTGGTGGCGGTCCAGAAGGAGAAGTGGTAGAGGCCGAGTACGAGGAACACCCGCCGCCCGGATAGGGGAAAAGGTACGCGATGGCTGCCGACCTGTACGCGATCCTCGGTGTTCCGCGTGGCGCCAGTGAGGAACAGATCCGGGAAGCGTACCGGAGATTGGCTCGCCGCCATCACCCCGACGTGAATCCAGGAAACCAGGAGGCAGAGGAGAAGTTCAAGCGCGTTGCCGCAGCCTACGAGGTGCTGTCGGACCCGGAGAAACGCAAGCTCTACGACGAGCTCGGCGAGGCTGCCCTGCGTGGTGGCTTCGATCCTCAGAAAGCCCGTGCCTACCGGGAGTGGACGAGTGCCAGAGCGGAGAGCGGGAGCCCATTCGAGCGCCGGGTGTTCGATTTCAACCTCGATGACCTGCTAAGAGACCTCTTTGGCTACGGGCCGCGGGTGGGCCGGCGCGAAGCCAGGGGAGGCGACGTTGCCGTTGTCCTCGAAATCGATCTTGCCGAGGCGATCAGGGGAGGCGACGTCGAGTTGACGATTCCAGCAGAGCACGAGTGTCGGGCGTGCAAGGGTACCGGCGATCAGCCAGGTACGTCGGCTCGGGTATGCCCGACCTGTGGCGGAAGCGGTAGCGTGGCTGGCGAGAGCCGGATCTCCGTGCGCCTGCCAGCGGGTGTGGATTCTGGAGAGCGCTTTCGCGTTCGCGGTCGCGGTGCGCGCGGTGTTCGCGGTGTTCGCGGTGCGCGCGCGGCTCGCGGCCTTGAAGGCAGACCAGGAGATCTCATAATCGAAGTGCGGGTCAGACCGCATCCCTTTTTCCGGCGCGAAGGGCTCGATCTCCATCTCAAGCTGCCGGTCACCATTGCCGAGGCGTACCTCGGTGCCACGATCGACGTTCCCACGCCCGACGGTACAGTCAGAGTCCGGATTCCCAAACGCTCGCAGTCCGGAGTCCGCATTCGCCTGCCGCACAGAGGAATCGCTCGGCAAGGGCGACGAGGTGACCTCTACGTCGAGCTCGATCTGCGACTTCCCACCGAGGAAGACGCCAAATTCGGCGAGGCTGCCAGAGCAGCGTCCACGGCCTATGGGCGACCAGTGAGAGAGGGGATTCGGCTGTAGCCGTTGAAGACTCGCTCTCGAGTCAAGCGCACGCTGACGTTGCCGTCGGTCGCGGCAATGTATCCTTGCTGGTACATCCGATGACAGATCGAAACTAGCTGCAATGCCAGTCACTTGAGGAGCCAGGAGAGCAGAATTCCTGAGGTTTTTCGCCAGCCCGGGTTGAGGGGGCGGGCTGCTCGCCGAAAAGCTGCCCGCCCACGACCACCGAGGCTCCTTAAGTGACTGGCATTGTTCCTGGTTTCATTCGACGTTCCATCGCCGCAGAAGAGAACAAGGGACAAGGAACAAGGGACCCAAATGGACGGCCGAAATTTTCGTCTACCAGGCCAGCATTCGTTCGGCGAGGGTGAGATCTTCGACGGTATCGATTTCGCGCCAGCAACCGTGGATGGGAACCGGGGATACGGCCGCTCCGTGGTCGATCAGGTGCTGAAGGAGGTCGGTCAGGAAGGCATTCTCCCATGACGTGGCCCGCACGAAGGGGGTGGCTGGGCGTGCCGAGAGCTCTTTGTCGAGACTCCGCCAGCTTTCCGTCAGTGCATCGACTCCGGTCTGCGACAGCTTGGCGAGGCCGATGAACTCTCCGTATGCCTTTTCGACCGGGACTGCCCCCTTGCCGAGAGCAGTGACCAGGCCTGCCGCCGATACCGCGCACAGCTCGGCCTCGGACAGCGGATGGAGGGTGCGTCCGCGATAGGCATCGGCATAGCCACGATCGACGACCAGGGAAATGTCCCCCGGTGAGGCGAGTAGACTTGCGACTACTTCGGGGCGAAAGACTATGTCCGCGTAGGAAAAGACCAGTGGCTGGTCGAGCTCGGCCTCGGCCTTGAATAGCGACTGCAGGATGTTGTTGCGTCGATAGTCCAGGTTGTCGACGAATTTCACGCCTGGTCCAAGCTCGCTGCGCCGCGCTTCCAGCACGTCGCCACGATAGCCACGAACTACTACCACCTCGGTGATGCCGTTGGCGCGCAGGGCGTCGAGTTGCCAAAGGAGAATCGGCCGGCCACACACTGGAACCAGGCATTTGGGCATGTCGTCGGTGTATGGCCGGAGCCGTCGCCCCATGCCAGCGGCAACGATTACTGCCTTGCGTGGGCAGCGGGGATCAGGTGTCGTGCTCATGAGCTGAATCGTCCGAATCGCCAGAGTATCTGCAAGAAAACCCGGCCCGCATAGAGAGCGTTCACCGCCGAATAGGCCCAGAAGTAGATATCGAGCCTTCCGGGTGGCACTGCCGCGACCAGGAGAATGTACGACGGATAGTGAACCACTATCCGGGCAATCCGCTCGAGCACGGACAGCAGAAGCCCGATGGCTCCCTTGCGGGTGCCGAGCTCTGCTGGTTGCCCGTCTTCGGTTGGACCTTTTGCGCCGAGCTCTGGCCGGCGCAGGAAAGTAGTGATCGATAGCCCGGTCCCCAGACAGGCCATTGCCACAATGCCGGCGAGCAAGTAGCGAAGCGAGACAGTGGGATCGTCCTCGAACCGCCATAGTCGAATCGCCACCGCTCCAAAGACGATGAATGCCTTGATCTCGTCCATCAGGAAGTCGAGATAGTGCCCGACCGGCGAGGCTTGCTTGCGCAGCCGTGCAAGCTGTCCGTCAGCGCAGTCGAGAACGAATGATGCCTCGAATACCAGCGCAGCCACCACGGCACCCCACCAACCTGGCAGCACGACAAACAGAGCCGCCGACACCATTGCCACCAGAGTGGCGACGAAGGTGAGTTGGTTGGGGGTTATCCGGGTGTCTTTGAGCAGGAGCACGATCGCTGCCGCGGGTGGCCGGCACACCCACTCGGTCCAGAAGTTGATGTCCTTTTTCTTCTTGGAGGCGCGGTAGATGACAGCGATCTGCTGAAGGCCAGGCATTGCTTTCGATCTCGTGATGACGGAGTCTATCCAAGATTGCGTGGAGCGCGAGCGCGAAAAGCTGCTCGGATATCAATTGGTTCAGCTCACCTTTAGGGCATGCCACCTTTGGCAATGGATTGACGGCCGAGCACCAGGCTGTGAAGATAGGCGTCTTCGACAAGGCAGGTCACCATGAAGACTCGGACACTGGCGTGGCTCGTAGTAACAGTTGTGGTGTGGGCAGAGCCGTTCTCCGTCTCTGGCCAGGCTGGAAGTAGCAGTGGAGCTGGCACGACCGCTGAAGGCAGGAGTAGTGGCGGCACGGATAGCGCTGCGAGGGCGGCAACAAGCAGTCTCGTGCTGCGCATGCGTGACGCCAAGGAGATGGCAGAGCGGAAGGCAAAGGCTGGTGAGATGGTGGC
>JAZDLZ010001074.1:0-2754 GCA_043801535.1 Pseudomonadota bacterium | reverse complement strand
CCGCGTTTCGCCCAGAGCTCGGCTGCCTGCCCGATTTCGGCGAGCACAGCCAGCTCCTCGTGGCTCTCCTCGATCCAGCGAGCCAACCTGCCCCAATTCTGCACCAGCGACTCGTGGACTAGCTCCAGTACAGCCTCGCCTTCACCCTGTTTGCTGCCCCGCCGGGTGGTAATGAGTCGCGCCTGCACGAGCCTGGAAAGCACCTCGGCTGCACCAGGTCCGAGTCCGTCGAGGACTGTCGCGACCAAGACCACCCGCCGCGTGCCCTCGGCGGTTACCAGCCGTAGCAGTAGCTCGCGCGCTTCCTTGATCTGCGCTGGTGGCAGGCTCGCCAACACTCCATCGGCGTGCTCGGCGAGAACGCCGGTTATCCGCCCCATTGCTTCATATGCCTGCCTGCGAATCAACCTGCTGTCCCGATCTCGTCGTTCCCACAGTATCTGGCCAGCGAACTGCAAGAGTGGCAGACCGGCTGGCTCCTCTCGCACCGACTGGATCATTTCCTCCACGAGCCCTTCGTCCTCGTACCGATACCCCATTGTCTCGATTGGCTTGCACAGAATGTCCCGCAGCGCTTCCGTACCGGGCCTGCGCAGCACTGTCACCTGCCGCAGCGCAGCCTCGAGCTCCCCGCTCTCCGCGAGTCGCCCCAAGAAGTCGTCACGCACGGTGAAAACCACCCGCACAGGACCACGCGCATCGTCGGCAGCGCCGCACACCGCGCGCAAGAATCGTGACCGCACTCGCTCGTCGATTACGAGGGTGTAGGCCTCCTCGATCTGGTCGACGAGCAGTAGCACCTTGCTGTGCTGCCGCTCGGCAAGCTCTGCCAACATCACGTTGAGCAGAGGCGGCGAATCCTGAAGCTGCAGCGCCAGTCCACCAGCCAATCGCCGCTCTGCTTCTTCCAGTGTCATGTCCTCCTGCTCGGCCAAGAGGCTGTGCAGGTGCGACACCATCATGCTCGAATTGAGCGGTTTGACCCTCTTGGTGCTTTCGCCACCCTCCAGGCGTGCTGCCAACGCCGCGAACGGATCGTTGCCTGGCCGGAGCATCAGGATCACCCACGATCCTTGCTCGCGCAGGCGAGACACGACCCCCGCCTGCACGAACGAGCTCTTGCCTGACCCGGACGGCCCCATCACCGCCAAGACTGGCTGCTCGCGCAGTCTCTCCAAGAACGCGGCTATCTCGGCGTCCCGGCCAAAGAACAAATCGGCGTGAATCTCACCAAACGAGAAAAGACCGCGGAAGGGACTCTCCTCGGCGAGCTTGCGAGGCCGGCCACTCTGGGAAAACGCCTCTTCCAGTCGGTTGGCCACTGCCAATGCCGAAGGGCGTCTTTCCGGATCCTTGTCGAGACAACTGGCAATCAGCTTCACCAACTCTCGTGGCACCTCGGTTCCAGGTGGAGGAAAAACCAGAGGCACTGGCTCGGCTGCAACGACCCGGCGTCGCAGCAACCCGCCGGACAGTCCTCGGTACGGATGCTGGCCGGTGACGAGCTCTGCCAGTATCAATCCGAACGCCCACACATCGGCGGCCTCACTGATTTCCTTGCCCAGCCAACTCTCGGGCGCCAAGTAGCGGACAGTGCCGCAGATCGTGCTCTTCGATTCAACCTGATCCGTCGCTGTCCTTGCCTCGAATCGAGCAGCGTCGTCCGCCTCCGCTACAACCCTCTCCGGCTCGGCCTCGGCCTCTGCCTCTCTCTGTGACGACGTCCGCCGCTCTGGCGCTGCCGTTTCACCGGCAGGCCATCTTGGCGCCTCTATTGCTTCTGCTTCTGCTTCTGCTTCCTGCACGCCAACGGCGGCATCAACCTCGCCCGGCGAATCACCAGTGTCGTCCTCGGCCGGAATGCCGCCGGATTGGTCGAGTACCTTGGCCAAGCCCAGGTCGAGCACGCGGACAGCGCCATCCTTGGCCAAGAGCACGTTCTCAGGCTTCAAATCACGGTGCAGAACCCGGTGGCGATGGGCCTCGGCCAACGCCTGCGCAACTGCCAAACCAATGCGCATCGCCTCTCTGATCCCAGGCCTCTCCTCCTGCAAGCGCTGCCGCAAATTCTGCCCTTCCAGGAACTCCAGCGCCAGATACGGCCTGCCCTTGAGCTCACCAACGCGATACACCGTGACGATGTGCGGGTGACTGAAGCTCGCGGTGAGCCGCGCCTCCCGCATGAATCGGGCGACCGCGTTTCCGCTGCCCAGGGTTCGCGGACGAATCAGCTTGAGCGCGACCTTTCGTCCCAGCTTGATGTCCCGCGCCAGATACACATCCCCCATCCCGCCACGACCGACCAACCGCACCACCCGGAATTCGTCCACCATCGTGCCTTCTCTCAGCACTACTTCCGGCTCGCCTACCGTCGTCCAGGTAGCGTTCATCGCACAACGCAGCTCCGCCGCAACCGAAACGGGAGTTGCCGACGCTTGGGGCGGCGGAGCCAAGTCTTCTTCTTTGCCATTGTCCATCCCTCCGTGAGCGCGGCGCGGCTCTCTTCCCAGTGGGTGATTCACTACCCTACCAAGAGAGTGCGGGTGTGTCCCGATCGGTCAACGGGCTAGCCGTTCTCGGTCCCCTGTCCCTTGTTCCTAGTTCCTTGTTCAATTCCGACGACGACGAAGGGAACAAGGAACAAGGAACTAGGGACAAGGAACCAGGAACTGGAACAGCCCCCCCGGTACGGCTCGCACCTGAATAGGCGGCCGGAATCCCGGATCAAATCAATCGGTTGGCCACCGTCGATCG
>JAZDLZ010001059.1:0-8696 GCA_043801535.1 Pseudomonadota bacterium | reverse complement strand
AGCGGGCTGGTTGGTACAAGGTGTAGTGACGGCCATTGTGGTTGTAGCTACGTCGATACTGGATCTTGGCCAAGTAGCGAAAGACCGTGGCGCGTGAGGCACCCTGCAAGGCGGCCTGCATATCGCTGAGCGTGACGACGGTCTTGGACTGAAGGAGGTCGAACAGCTTTTGCGATGAGCGGTCAGGCATGAGGTCCTCCGATGAGACAGTATGCATACAAATACATCACTTGCATCATACTGTCTCATTCCAGCCGTCAGTTCGCAACTGTCCAGTAGCGAGCAACTGCAAAAACTTCGGACGACGCTACAGACGGTCGGCACCGACCATGCGACTTTTCCGACGGAGACGGCCAGTAAGCTGACCGGTCGCGGTACACGACAGAATCGACCGGCCACTCAGCCGACGCCTACCAGCTGCCCGGATATTGAGACGGTATGACCAGCTCGCCGAAAAATTGCGTTGTCAAATCAACGATCTACGTCGTCCAACTGAATTCTGACGCGGTAGCGATCCAATTTGGCACAGGGCGGGGTCAGGAATTCGGCCGGCCGCTACGCCACATCAGAGAGGGGAGTCGGCCCCCTCTTCCTCGCCGTCCCTTGCCTCTGGTAGTGTCAGTCCATCGATAGCTTGGCTCGCCAGGAGCGCGAAAATCGATGTGAACGAAATTGTCGCGTGGATACTTGCCTATTCCCATCCCGCCGCGGTCGAGGGTCTCGGCGAATTGGTAGAGCTCCTGGTACGAGACTCCGGCAACACGGAGGTCAACCGCAGCCCCGTGGAAATGCCGGCTTCCCTCGTTGCGCTGGTAGCGGAAGCCGCTGATGAGATGAATCGTCTTCCCCTCGAAATGGTCGTGGATTTGCGCCAGCACTTCGTAGAGCCGAGGATCGATCGCCCTCACCTCTTGGGTGCGGCGACAACGGAACAACCGATCGAGCTTGGCAAGGGCGCTTTCATCCAACGAGCCATCCGGCTTGAATATTTCGACGGTGGCCGATTCACCGCCAAAGGCAGCCTGTACGTGCAGCCTTCCAGAGGCTCGAGCCCACGGCTCCTGGCGCAGGCTGCTGCTTGGAATCAGCCGGCCCATGAATCGTCCGTAGCGCCGGCGGCAGACCCTACGCTTTCCAACTTTCCTGCAGGCCTGGTATTTTCTGGCGCTCGTCTTCGTCTTTGCACGCCCGGCCTGGCTTGGCGGTTTCTTGCGATACTGCCGGCGCGCTGCCGCTTTTCGCGGCGAAGGGCGTGATTGGCGTGAGCCGGGTCTCGCAGCTCTGGCGGTCTCGCCCTGACCATGCCGACCAGCGATCGCCTGTCTTGGCTTGGCCCACGCATCCTGGTGCGTGAGTACTATTGGTACACCAAGGACCCCAACTAGCGCCAAGATGACTGTTTTCTGCCGTGGCCCCAACAAGCTGATATCCCTAGATTATCGAGCCCCTATTCTCCCGTCAAGAGCTCGGATGTCCACTTTTTCGTTTCCACCACCTCCGCGTTCACTTTTTCGGCACGCCAGGTCAGCAGGCTAGCTGCTCGCGCTACTTTCGCTGCGAGCAGCGGTGGCGTTCCGGTGGCGGCCGCAGCACTGGCAGACCTTCCTCCCATGAAATCGGCACCTTCTCCCAGACTCTGCGCAATAGCGCACAAGACTCCTCCGCGAACACCGCGAGATCCAGGGCAAGATAGCCGCCGAGCTCGGTGGCCGCGAAGAGCTGACCATCCAGAAGGAGCAGGTGCACCAGCGGTCCGTGCAGTTTGAAACGATCCAGGCGCGTGCCGTTCTTCAGGCTCCAGATGCCCAGATCGCCGCTGGCGAAACCGGCAATCAGAGTGCCCATTGGACCTTCCGCCAGCCTGGTCACTGCGCTCGCCGGCGTGGACTCGAAGATGAATGTCGGGCCGCTGCCGGCGCTGGCGCCGGTGCCGGTGCCGGCGATCGAGAGGAGCTCGATCTCACCGCCATCAAAGCCGGCCACGACATGCTTGCCAGCCCGAACGAGGGCTGTCACCCCGATGTCGACGGGGATGCTCGACTTGGGCGTGCCTCTCCGATCGAGGATCTGCACTGCTCGCTCGGCCGCGATCAGAATCTCGTCGTGGTCCCACGCTGAAACGGTGGCAGCGGCATGGCCGGCAAGCTGGTGCGGCGGCGAACCAGGCTCGAGGAGAACGGCTCGCCCATCTGCGAGGGCCAGGCAGCCGGCCGGGATCGCCTCGACCTGGCTGGCACCGGGGAGGTGCTCGGAAAAAAGGCGCAAGTCGGCGGTGGTATCCCAGAGCTCGATACGATCGTCGTGGGTGCGGAGGCACAAGTGCCGGTTGTCCTCGGCTGCCGAGGCGAAGCGGCCGTGTTTCTCGATGGCCTGACGCCAGCCGGCGGCCGGGTGCTGCGCCGCGCTGGTGCCCGCTGGCGAAAGGCCAAGCCAGCCCTGGTGGGTGAACACCTCGACCGGCCGGCGCAGGAGAACCACTCCGCGCCAGTAGGGGTGGCCAGTGTCGGTGTGCCAGGTACGCACGGTGCCGTCGTCGCTGCTGGTGGCCACCAACTGTCCGTCGCCGCTGAAGCGAAGGTAGTTGACCACCCCGCGGTGACCGACCAGCGCCAGGTAGTCGCCGGTCGCAAGATTCCAGATCCGGGCCGTACCGTCGGCACTGGGAGTCCCGAGCTTGGTGCCATCGGGGTGGAAGGCTGGACGCCCTGCCGCGCCAGTGTGGTGGCCGATGACCCGAGCAGCGCCAGCAGTGGCAAGGTCCCAGAGCCGGATAGCCGAATCCACGCTGCCAGCAGCCAGCATTCGCCCGTCTGGGCTGAAGGACACGCCAGCAGTACTCTCCACTGGCAGAGCCAGCCTCTTCGCAGCCGTGCCAGTGGCAAGGTCCCAGATGACGATTGTCTTGCCATTGCCGGCCGAAGCCAGAAAAAGGCCATTTGGGCTGAAAGCAATCCCAGAAACTCTCATGTCGTGCTGAAGCACTGCTTTCTCTTTCCCAGCAACAGCATCCCAGAGGCGCACGGTGGTGTCCGTGCTGGCCGAGGCCAGCAGGCTGCCGTCGGGCGACACGGCGAGATCGTAGATGGTGTTCTGATGCCCGAAAAGCTGCCTTTTCTCGGCGCCACTCGTCATGTCCCACAACCGGACGGTGTTGTCCCAACCGCCGGAAGCCAGGGTCTCGCTGCCGGGAACAAAGGCAACTCCGTGAACGGTGCTCTGATGGCCGGACAGTACCTTTGCCTCTTTGCCGCTTTCCACATCCCATAGCCGTACTGTCTGGTCCTTGCCGACCGAGGCCAGAAGCCTGCCACTTTGGTCAAATGCCAGGCCAAAGGCCACGGCGACGTGTCCGACCTCGGCCTCACGGCCAGGACTGGCACCAGGCTGCCATAGCATCACCGCCTTGTCATCGCCACCCGACGCCAGGAGACTGCCGCCTGCGCCAAACGCCACTGAGCGCACCTTGTCGCGGTGGCCGCGCAAGATGCGTGTCTCCATTCCGGAATGCGCATCCCACAGCCGCACCGTTCGGTCGTAGCTTGCCGTTGCCAGGACTCGACCATCGGCAGCGAACGTCACTCGGGTCACCGCGTCGCCATGGCCGCGAAGGCACCGTTCTTCCTTGCCGGACGCCACGTTCCATAGACGAACGGTCCGATCCAGACTCCCCGAGGCAAGCACGCTGCCGGCAGGATTGAAAGCAACTTCCAGGACTCGCGATCGATGACCGCGCAGCACCGTCTTCTCCATGCCGGAGGCGGCGTCCCACAGCCGAACTGTCTGGTCGAAACCGCCGGAAGCGAGCAGGCTTCCGTCTCCAGAAAGGGCCACTCCATACACGGGTGACTCGTGGCCACGAAGGACCGTTGCCTCCGTACCTGAAGCCACATCCCACCGTCTCACCGTACTGTCGTCACTGGCGGAGGCCAGCAGCCGGCCATCATCAGCAGCGAATGCCAACCTCCGCACTCCGGCGGCGTGACCAACGAGTTGTCGCGTCGTGCCATGGGCAAGAGACCAAAGGAATATCCTTCCCGAGCTAGTTCCCGCGGCCAGCTCACCACCTTGGGGAGAAAACGCCACCGCTCCGACTTCCTCGTCGAAGCCTCGCAGCACGCGCGCCGCGCCGATTGCCACGTCCATCAGGTAGACCCGCCTGTCCAGGCTGGCCGCTGCCACGGCACGGCCATCGGGCGAAAACGCCACGTCCCAGACGCTCGCTGGCAGCTCTTTGCTCCACACCAACGGATCGCGGATCAGGTGCCACCAGATTGACCGGCCCAGCACCGAGTCCTGGCCCTCCAGTGATACTCGGAGTTGAGCCCTTGCTGCCACCATGTCCTTGCGCAACAGCGCGGCTCGCGCGCCCTGGGCCTGCGCTTCAGCTTCGCGCTGCTCGACCAGCCGCTTCTGCTCCCTGGTCTCGCGTTCCTTCAGCGTCGAGTACCCCGCCACCAGTGCCAGCGCCGTCACCACCGCCGCCAACACCACCTTCTTTCTCCGCTGCGCCCGCTGTTCCCGCCGTTGCCCAGCCCACAGGAATTCTTGAGCCACGGCTGGCATTTTGGCCGAGCACCGCTCGAGGTGCCGCTGCGCCTCGGCGAGGGCCACACCCTGCCACAGCTCCTCCTCCCTTCGCCCGCGCTTCTGCCACAGCTCCGCTGCCTGGTTGAGCTCGGCCAGGAACGCGATCTCCTCCCGACTCTCGTCGATCCAGCGCGAGAGCCGACCCCAATTCCGCACCAGCGACTCGTGCACCAGCTCCAACACCGTCTCTCCCTCGCCTTGCTTGCTGCCGCGCCGGGTCGTCACCAGCCGCGCCTGCACCAGCCGGCCCAGCACATCAGCCGCGCCGGGTCCCAGTCCGTCCAGCACCGTCGCTGCCGCCACTACTCGGCGGGTACCCTCGACGGTTACCAGTCGTAGCAGGAGCTCGCGCGCATCCCTGAGCTGGGCTGGTGGCAAGCTCGCCAGAACTCCGTCGGCGTGCTCGGCGAGCACCCCGGTGATCCGCCCCATCGACTCGTAGGCCTGCCGGCGGATCAGCCGCTTTTCCCGATCTCGACGCTCCCATAGCATCTGGCCGGCGAACTGCAGGAGCGGCAGGCACGCCGGCTCTTCCCTCACCGACAGGATCATCTCCTCGACAAGCTCTTTGTCCTCGTAGCGGTATCCGAGGGTCTCGATCGGCTTGCAGAGAATGTCCCGCAGCGCTTCCGACCCCGGCCTCCGCAGCACTGTCACCTGGCGCAGCGCAGCCTCGAGCTCACCGCTCTCGGCCAGACGCCCCAAAAAATCATCGCGCACGGTGAACACTACCCGGACAGGACTTCGCGGATCGTCGGCAGCACCGCACACAGCCTGCAAGAACTTCGACCGGACCTGTTCGTCGGCAACCAGGGTGTATGCTTCCTCGATCTGGTCAACCAACAGCAGCACCTTGCTGTGAGCTCGCTCGGCGAGCTCTCCGAGCATCACGTTGAGCTGCTGCGGCGAATCGCGAAGCCGCGGCGAAGCTCCGCCGTCGAGATGCCGCAGGACATCGGCGAGGGCCATCTTCTGCCGCATGACGAGATCGACTAGCTGATGACGAAGATTCGACGACTCCTCCGCACGATCGTCCGAGCTCGTCAACTTGCTCCCCTCCCCTCCCTCCAGGCAGGATGCCAGTGCCGCGAACGGATCGCTTCCCGGTCGCACGGTCAATACGATCCACGCTCCCTGCTCTCGCAAGCGAGGCACTACCCCTGCCTGCACGAACGAGCTCTTCCCCGATCCGGACGGACCAACGACTGCGAGCACTGGCTGCTCGCGCAGCCGCTCCAGGAACGCTGCCACTTCGGCATCTCGGCCAAAGAACAGATCAGCGTTTCGTTCGCCGAACGAGAACAGCCCGCGAAACGGGCTTTCCTCGGCGCGCAGTCGCTGTCGCCCACCCTGGGTGAGCGAATCTTCTAGCTGCCGCACCACCGCCGCCGCTGAAGAGCGCTTGGCTGGATCTTTGGCAAGGCAGCTCCCGACCAGCTCCAGCAGCTCTGCCGTGACTCCCACCTCGACGGGAGCGAGAGGCACAGGCTCTCGGTCGATGACGCGCCGTTTCAAGGCAGTACCGGCAAGTCCCCGGTATGGATGCTGGCCGGTGAAAAGCTCTGCCAGAATCACTCCGAGTGCCCACACGTCGGCGGCCTCGCCAACCTCTCTGCCCAGCCAGTGCTCCGGTGCCATATAGGGCACAGTTCCGCAGAGCAGGCTTTCGGTATCGCCTTGATCGTCACCCTCGGTGTCAGCTTCTACCGAATCGGAATCAGCAGCCCGGCGTGCAGTCTCTGCCGGCACCCTCAACGCCACCTCGATTCCACTCTCGGTCTGGCTCGCGCCGCACACGCCGCCCTCCTCGTTCCCGGCCAAACTCCCGTCGGTGCGTTCAGCGAGGTTCGTGCCAGACACGCCGACCCGCCTGGTCACTCCGGCTGCACCGCCCACTATCTTGGCCAGCCCGAAATCCAACACTCGCACCCCGCCGTCTTTCGCCAGCAGCACATTCTCCGGCTTCAAGTCGCGGTGCAGTACCCTGTGTCGGTGAGCCTCGGCCAGCGCCTGCGCGATCGCCAGGCCTATCCGCACTGCCTCCCTGGCACCTGGCCGCTCTTCGAGGAGTCGTTGGCGAAGATTCCGGCCTTCCAGGAACTCCAGCGCCAGGTATGGCCTGCCGTCGTGCTCTCCGACTCGATACACGGTTACGATGTGAGGGTGGCTGAAGCTGGCGGTGAGCTTGGCCTCCCGCATGAATCGGAGAGCCGCGTCGCCGCCGCCCAGGCTGCGCGGACGAATCAGCTTGAGCGCCACCTTGCGCCCCAGCTTGACGTCGCGTGCGAGATAGACCTCGCCCATACCACCGCGACCGACGAGCCGCACTACTCGGAAATCGTCGACCATGGTGCCTTCGACCAGCGTCGCTTCCATGGAAGTCAGTGCGGCTCTGCTCATCGTCGCGAGTCCCTTGCTAGAGTAGTCTAGCTCGACCACCGCACAAAGAACATGAGTCACGGTGCGCCTATAGTGTAACGTAGTGATGACGGAGCGCTGCTCGTGACTACGGACAGAGCCAAGCTACTGCTTTCCGCGGGCACCATGGTAGACCATTTCAAGGTCGTCCGTCTCCTCGGCCAAGGCGGAATGGGGGAGGTCTACCTGGCCAGGGATACGCTGCTCGGCCGGCGGGTGGCGCTCAAGATGATTCTTCCGGGAATGATCGATACCGAGGCCGCAGTCTCTCGCTTTCTCATGGAGGCCAGAGTCACGGCGAGCCTGAACCATCCGCACGTGGTTTCGGTGTACGCCGTTGGCAAGTACGATGGACGGCCCTATCTCGCGCTGGAGTAACGACATTCTCCATCGCGATCTGAAACCAGAGAACGTTCTCATACCGAAGGACGGCCGGCTGCGCGTGCTGGATTTCGGTCTTGCCAAGATCGCGCCGGCAAGAAAAAAGGCGACCTGGGAGACAGCGGGCGCGCGCGAGGGCGAAAACGAAGCCGAGACTGGAATCGAAGCCGAGACCGAAGCAGTAGCCGAAGCCGCAGCCGCCGCCGGCGGTGTGGAGACCGGCGTCGAGGTCGAGGTCGAGGCCGAGGCCGCCGCCGAGATCGAAGCCCGGAATGAACGCGCTTCGCCCGACGATTATCTTTCCGACGTCGAGCAAGTCTACGGTACCCCGGCCTACGTACCCCCCGAGCGCTGGCAGGGCAAGGAATGCACGGAGGCTGCCGATATCTGGGCGCTCGGAATCATCCTTCACGAGCTGGTCAGCGGTCGCCGACCGTACGGGACGGCGAATGCCGATGCGCTGAGAAGGCAGATCACCTCTCCAGAGCCAGCTCCCAGGCTGGCCAGCTTGCCGGACGATGCGCCGGCTGGGCTGGCCGAGCTGATCGCTCGCTGTCTGGACAAGAATCCCTTGAGCCGACCAACTGCCCTCGAGGTCGCGGAACGGCTCGAGCTGATGCTCCTCACCTACAGAAGGCAAGTCGGAGGTGAGAAGAGCCCTTTCCGGGGACTGCTGCCGTTCGGCCAGCAGCACAGTGATTTCTTCTTCGGTCGTGACCCCGAGATCGTGGCGTTCCTGGAGAGCATCCGCGATCAGCCGGTACTGCCCGTGGTAGGTCCGTCGGGTGCTGGCAAGAGCTCGTTCTTGCAGGCGGGCGTGATCCCGCGCCTCCGGGAACAAGGAGCCTGGACTGTGTTCCAGTTGCGGCCGGGCAGCCAGCCGTTCGCGGCGCTGGCAGCACGCGTCGAGCGCGGGGAAACCGGCCGTGTCGACAGCTCGTCGGCGACGGCGTCGAAGCTCTTGACCGCCAATCTCCGACCCGAAGCGGCGAAGGCTAGTGCTGCTCTCGACTCGGGCGACGAGGACGAGTGGCGCGCGGCTTCCGAGGTCGCCCCGGCCCAGAAGGAGGTCGTGCCGCTCGAGAAGAGACTGGCCGCCAATCCTCGCCTCTTGAACCTGCTCCTCCACGACCTCGCGGAACGGGAAAGATGCAAGGTGCTCCTGCTGGTCGGGTGTGATCGTTGCTCGTTGGTCCCCGTCGATGGCGGCGAAACCAGAGCGTCAGCGATACCCGACGTGGACGTATCTCGGTCGGATGGACATGACAAGGCACCCGAGGGAGCGCAGGCCGTTCTCGGCCTTTGGTTCT
>JAZDLZ010001044.1:0-4012 GCA_043801535.1 Pseudomonadota bacterium | reverse complement strand
CGATCTCGAGGAGCGCGTCGAGGGCATCGGACCAGTGTTCGCGCGGTGCCACCAGGTGCGCCAGGGAGATTCCGTCGACGGCCGTCCCCTTGTCCATCGCCGCTCCCGAGTGGCGCTGGAGAACGGCAGCGGCCTGAGTCGCATACCAGCCCAAACCGGCTGCCTGGGCGGCGGCGAGCTGCTCCGCGACCGCTGCGAATACGCTCTTCGCTGCGCCCGACCTCTCGGCTTCTCCCACCTCTACCCAGAGGAGGGTGGCAGCATGGAGGAGAACCTCGAGCGGATCAAGAGCAGCAAGGTTGGACCCGTTGGCGAGGTAGATGACGTCGTCCGGATCGATGCGCCTGGTGAGGATGCCCAGAACCTCGGAAAACAGCGAATGACTCCCGCGGAACGGAAGGGATTTCGCCCGTGACCCTGCGCCGGCGAGATCGGCAGCACGGCTGAGGCTGGCGGTACTGCCCTCGGCGATCAGAGCTACCAGGAAGAAAAATCCGGCCCGATCGGGGAAGAAGACGGCGCGCTTGCCCGCTATCTTGAAGTAGCTGACCAACGCCGCCTCGTAGGCCGCGATTGCCGGGCCGAATTGCCCGCGAAGAAACAGAAGAAAGGCGCGGCTCACCTCCGATTCGACGGACGTGCGTGCCGCGAGAAGGCGCTCGGCGTCCGCGAGCCGACCCCGAAAGATGAGCTGCTCGACGATGACCCTGTGCTCCGAATCGGTCAGCTCGGACGGTGGCTCGGCCTCGAGCAGCGCGAATGCCTGGTCCGCGGGTTTGAGGAGGGCCAGCGAGGTCTCGACAATGCCGGTCACCGCCGCTCGCCGAAGATCAACAGGAAACCGCGCCACCCACGCCGGGTCGAAGGGTTGGCATATGTCGAAAAAGATGTGACGTCTGAGCTCGCCGACCAAGGAGCGCGCCGCTGTCCACCGTCCGGCATAGAGCTCGAGGCGGAGCTCTCGCTTGGCGAGGTCCCAGGTCGATATCGTACGCCCGGGCTCCTTCCGTGCAGGCCGGATTTCCCGCACGATTTCTGCTAGCCGGGCGAGACGACCGTTTCGGGCGACCTCGAGCATGGCAGCGTGCGCGATCTCCGGCGGAACGAAGTACGAGCACTCGCCAGCGAGCAGGCCTTGCTCGACGAGCCCCCTCAGCACGGGAAGCACATCGCTGTTCTTCACCGAATGACCGTCCAGCCGGCAATGGAGCATGCCAAGACCGCGAGTGAAGATGGATAGCGGCTCGGCGGCAGAGAATGCCGAGCCCAGCTCGATGATCGTGCGCTCGGTCGGTGACAGCTTCGACAGCACCGCCAGCACGGTCGCCGATGCTCGCGGAGTCACGGGTACTGGTACGGGAGCTGGACCTGGAACGGAGCCGTGCATGGTGCGGGCATTCTAGACAGATACAGAAACACTTTCATCGAGATACATCAGTGCTCTCTCGAGTACTGACTCCAACGACAGCGTCGCTAGTGATCAGTCGCCAGCGATCGAAAGCACGGCAGCCTGACCGGATGACCGGCTTGGTCTCGCAGTCACTAACTTAAGGAGTCGAGAACGGGCAGGGCTCGTTGGATCCACGGAACCCGCGAACGGTTTGGATTCGCGAGTAGCGGTCCGAGAGCGGGACCTTGGCCAAGGAGTTGCGACGGCAGGAGCGGTCGGCTGACGACGCCGAGAACAGCGTCGCGTGCTTCGATGAATTCACGCCATCGACTTCGTCAAATTCGGGGCTGGGGGCTATGCGGGAAACAATGAGATTCGCGACGGACTGGAAATCCTCGCCGACGACGGCCAACTCCGGTACACAAGGAGAGCCAGCGCCAAAGGCGCCATGCCAGACTCCGGGTACTACACGAAAGGCGAGTGGATAGACAACATCAATCCAAGCGAACAGGGGAATCCTGGCTCCAAGTACGTCGTTCTCGGATGGCGACGGCTCACCACCGGAAGCAATCATGTGCCCGGCGTCGACTGGCTTGAGGCACGAGCGATGACCGGGAACTAGAGCCTTGTGCCTATGCACTCGCGCTGTCGGGCTATCTTGCACTTCCTATGCATACATGTATAGCTTGTAGCAAGCCATGCGCCTTCATGAGGATCTCGTACAGGTCATTGCCAGCCTGAATCCTTGGTGGGAAGCTCCACACGCGGTGCGTCCGCGGCCCCCCCGGTTCCGCCGCAGGCAGGTTCGTACTCTGGCCGACCGTCTTCGCCAGCGTCAACCACTCATCCAGGTGCTACGCGGACCGCGTCAGGTTGGCAAGACCACTGCCATTCTGCAGATTGTCGAAGATCTGCTCGCCAGCGGCGTGAAACCGGCGGACATCCTGCTCCTCCGGTTCGACCTGCAAATCCTTCGTGAGGCCGGCGGTCTACTCGCGATCCTTCGCTGGTACGAGAGCGAGCTGCGCCGCTGCCGACTGGACGACGATTCTCCCGCCTATGTGTTCCTCGACGAGGTCCACAAGCTCCCGCGCTGGGACCAGGAGGTGAAGCACGTCAGCGAAACCACCCGACTCAGGATGCTCATTACCGGTTCGTCGAGCGTGCTGGTTGCCAAGGGTGCCCGCGAGAGCCTCGCCGGTCGAGTCATTACTACCGAATTTCCGCCGTTCCTTTTCCGCGAGGTGCTCGAAGCCTGGAGCCCGGACCTGGTACCGCCGATCAAGCCTCTGCGCTTCCGGGCGACCTTCTCGCCCGAGACTGCCGAGGTATTCGCCACGATTCACTCCTTTGCCACCAAGCGGACGCGCGATCGCGGCCTCGACCGTCTCCTGGACCGCTACTACAACCGCGGCGGATACCCGCGCCTCCACTCCGGCGAGATCGACGAAGATGTGTGGGCCGACTATCTCGTCGAGACCGTGTTCGAACGCGTGCTCGGGGTCGACATTCCCGATCTATTCCCCATCCAGCAGCCACACCTGTTGCGACACCTCTTTCTCTCCCTGGCGAGACGCACTGGCCAGGAAGTGTCGCAGATCGACCTTACCGAGGAGGCAAACGCGACCGGGCTGCGCACCAATCAGCCAACCGTCGGCCGCTACCTGCACTACCTCTCCGACGCGCTCCTTCTTCGCGAATTCCGTCGCTACCCACTGGCCAAGGCAAGCTCCGCTCGGCTACCGCTCAAGATCACTCTCACCGACCTCGGAGTGCGCAATGCGATCTTCCGCGGCGCACCGTCGCTCCTGGAATCGCCGCCCGACGTCGTCGGACCTCTGGTAGAGACACTGGTGCAGGCAGTGATCCGCGACGTCGACCTGGCGGTTCACTTCTACCGTGAACGCGCCTCGCCCCGCGATCGGCGATCGCCCTTCGAGGAGGTCGATTTTGTCGCCGAACGCACCGACGGCGCCGTACTGCCGATCGAGGTGAAGTTCCGCCGTCGCATAGACGAGACCGACTACCATGGCATCCGCCAGTTCATCGACCGCTACCAGTGCGATTGGGGCATCGTCGTCACCCGCGACACTTTCCGGCCAATCGTGGACAAGGTCATGCTCGTCCCAGTCCGCGATTTCCTGCTGGCCTACTGAACCGCATTGCATTGCCTTTCCTGGTCATGGACGCCGGCACGAAGAGCGCTATGCTTGGCTATCAGTTGGCCCAAGATTCATGAGAAACGCGACTCTCATTGCCATGTCGACGTCCTGCTTGAGCTCGCGATGGCCAGTGTGATGGTTACGGTGGCCCTCCAAATGGAGGGGCGCTTGTCTTCTCATCGCTGGCCCACCGACACCGTCTTCAACCACCGCGTCCTGGAGCCCGACGACATCTGCCCCGTCTGCACCGTCGCCGGTCTCGTCGTCTGCGACCACCGCCACCGGGCCATGGACACCTTCGAAGGTCCTCTGCATCTCGTCGGGTGTGAACAAAAGCCGTTGGTCGTGCTGTTCCCGGTCCCTTGTGCCTAGTCCCTAGTTCCTTGTTCCATTCCTCTTTCGAGGTGCTATTCTCGCCGCAGCAATCGGCGGCGCGACGGTGACATGGCACTCCAATGAA
>JAZDLZ010001028.1:0-7406 GCA_043801535.1 Pseudomonadota bacterium | reverse complement strand
ACAAAATGCCGGCGGACCTGGTCGGACTCGGGCCCATCGAAGTTGAGCGCCTCTCCCCACGGGGTCTTGTAGCGGTTGCTGAAGTATGGACCGTACTCTCCGAGATAGTTCCCCTCGGGACCGAGGTGATTGTAGACAACGTCGAGGATGATGCCGAGGCCGCTACGGTGAGCGGCCTCGACGAGGCGTTTGAGCCCGTCCGGGCCTCCGTAGCTCGAGTGGGGTGCGAACGGGTGAGCTCCGTCGTAGCCCCAGTTCCTGTTGCCGGGAAACTCGGCAACTGGCATGAGCTCGACCGCAGTCACTCCGAGCTCGCGCAGGTAGGGTAGGCGTGCGGCCACGCCGGCGAAGGTTCCGGCTGCGGAGAACGTCCCCACGTGGAGCTCGTAGATGACCAAGTCGTCGAGGGGAATTCCGTCCCAACCGTGGTCGGACCAGGAGAACGCTCGCGGGTCCACGACTCTCGATGGCCCGTGTACGCCACTGGGCTGCCAGCGCGACGCTGGATCCGGCCGCTCCTTGGCGCCGTCTAGCACATAGTAGTAGTCGACGCCGGGTCTCGCATCGGGCACGGTCACCTCGAAGACCGAGCCCTCCTGCGGGTGCATGGCCACGGTGTGTGCCGAGGGAGAGAGAACACGAACCGCAAGCTCGCGGACGCACGGCGCCCATGCCCGAAACGTCACGCCGCCTTCCGCCAGAACGTTGGCACCATACTCCAGCTTCCAGTTAGCCGGCATTCACCTCCTCCGTTCCCAGGATTTGCGCAATTCCGCGAATAGGAAGGGAAAGCCAATCCGGGCGATTGTTCAGCTCGTAGGCGATTTCGTAGAGAACCTTTTCTAGCAGGTAGACGCCGAGCAGCATCTGCAGCTCCTCGGGATCCTGGGGCACGATCGAGGCGCTTCCGGCAGTGTCGAGGTAGGCTCGAACAAAGGATGCCGATGACCATTCCTGCCAGGTGCGGGCCCACTTTTCGATCTGCTGGCGGTGACTCGAACGTACCGCCGGATCGCCGAGGATCGTTGCAGCTGCCGAAAGAGCCGCATAGTGAAACGAGCGGAGCATGCCGGCGACGTCGTGGAGCGGTGAGCGTTTGCGCCGGCGGTCGGAGAGTGGCCGTGCTGGCTCGCCTTCGAAGTCGACAATCACGAAGTCCTTGCCGGTGAACAGTACCTGGCCCAGATGGTAGTCGCCGTGGATCCTGGTGCGCAGAGACGACGGCTTGTGCTCGAGGATGGCGCGGAAGCGTTTGAGCACCTCCTCCTCGCCGGCCAGGAGGCGAGCGACCGCGGGCTTTTCGTGCTCGGGAAGATGGGACAGATTTTCTCGGAGGAGGCGGAACACCGAGGTCGTCTGGTTGCGGAGCGACTGATAGAGGGAACGCCGGTACATCGGGGTGAACGGCTCTGGCGTGAAGTCGGGATTGGTGTTGCGGGAGGCGAGCGCCAGGTGCATCTCGGCGGTGCGCTTGCCGAGGAGCGCGGCAACGTCGAGATAGCTGCCGATGATGCTGCGGATGGGGGCAGGCGGAGACTGCCTGTACCCCCCTTTGAGGACGGATTCGACCGGGCTCGAGTCTGAGGTCTGATAGGCGGTTTCGGTCGTGAGCACGCGTTCGTAGAATCGTGCGAGCTCGTCGAGTGTCAAGCGCCAGGCATCACCTTGGTTGGGAATGTATTCTTGCAGCACGGCCAGGGTACCGGATGCCAGGCCGGCGCTACCTCGGAATTCGACGTGCGCGGCTATCTGCGGGGTGTGAGCGAAACCAGCGCTCTCCGTCAAGAATCGACCCATCTCGACGTCAAGGCTAGGGCCGTCCTCGATTCGACGGAGGACTTTCAGGATGAACCGATTGCCGAAAACGATCGACGTATTGGTCTGTTCTTGCCGGAGCAGCCGAGGCTCGAGATGTAGTCCATGGCAGCTGCCGCTGTCGGAATCGTCGGTGCCGATGTGCTCACCCCTGTCACCCCTGTCACCCCTGTCACTGCCGTTGCAGGCGACCTGGTCTGGTCGGATGCTTTCGCCGATGACAATCCCATCGCCGCAAGCGCGACTATGACAATCTTGATCCCGACTTCGATTACGACTACGACTACGACCACGACCACGACCACGACCACGACCGGGACCGGGACTATGACGACGACCAGTGTCAACGCCGAAGCCGATTTCCGAGAGCACGGGGGTCGTGTGGATCAAGAGCTCACCGTCCGTGCAGCGCTGCCGGCGGCGTCTCGAGATGGCGGCGAGCACTGCCGACGCAAAACGCCCGTCACCGGCCGCGTCGAATAGCAATCCCTTCTCGCCGCCGCTTTCTGTGGTCACCGTGACTGCAGCGATGGCACTCGCCGGTGCTTCTGCCGCCTGCTGCTGTGCCTGCTCGGTCTGCTGGGTCTGCTTGCTCGCGGACAAAAAGGCGACTGGCAGCAGATAGGTTTCTGCTTCGCCCTCGGTGTATTCGACCCGGATCAGGAGC
Organism: Pseudomonadota bacterium; assembly: GCA_043801535.1. Classification (GTDB taxonomy): domain Bacteria; phylum Myxococcota_A; class Polyangia; order Haliangiales; family SHYZ01; genus JAZDLZ01. Next base: position 4,924 of record JAZDLZ010001028.1, on the reverse strand, counting down.
AAAGGAGTATCGCTGAGACCGCCTTGCGCGAAGGTTCCGTTCGAGAGGTCGCCGTTGGAGGACCGAGGACCGAAGACAGCCTGGCTGCGAGCAGTCTGATTGTCGAGGAGCTCACGCCGGTCCGAGGCTGATTTGGAGAAGAGCGAGATGACCGAGATGACCGAAGCTGTCTTTACCACCCGTGCCTTGCCGCGGAACCACCGGCACTGCCGAAGATAGGACGGAAGCACAGCTTCGAAAGCCTGCCGCTTATCTTTGGCGAACAGGCTGCCGAAGTGGCGCTGGCATCCTAGCTGGGGTAGTGGTCGAGAGGCCTGGAGATGACCGGAGAGGGTGGCGGAGAGGTCACCCGCGTTCGCCCGCGATTCCTCGTGGCGAGCGCAATCCGGCGATTCGAGGGCGAACCAATAGAAGGTGTGAGGGCCGAGGGTGAACAGATACGGAGTCGCTGCGACCGCTGGAAACGGGCGCCGGCTGAAGAGCTCGATCGGAGCCGTCCCCTTGAAGCGCGACAAGTCGAGCTCGACATACTCGACGAAGCGCGAGAGATTGGCGATCACCAGCAGAGTCTGGTCTTGGTAGCGACGGAGAAAGGCAAGGATTCGGGGATTCGCTGGGTGAAGCAGCTCGATCGTACCGCGGCCAAATGCCAGGTGGCGTTTGCGGAGGGCAATGAGACGCTTTGTCCACCACAGTAGCGAGTGCAGGTTGCTCCGCTGGACTTCGACGTTCACCGCCTCGAAATGGTAGGCGGGATCGATGATTATCGGGAGATACAGCCGCTGGGGGTTGGTCCGGGAGAAACCGGCGTTGCGGTCTGCGCTCCAGTGCATGGGCGTCCGCACGCCATTGCGATCCCCGAGGTAGAAGTTGTCGCCCATGCCGATCTCGTCGCCGTAGTAGATGACGGGGGTTCCCGGCAGAGAGAACAGTAGGCCGTTCAGGAGCTCGATCTTGCGACGGTTGTTGCCGAGAAGCGGGGCGAGACGGCGCCGGATTCCCAGATTGATGCGCATGTGCGGGTCGCTGGCGTAGGCCCGGTACATGTAGTCGCGTTCCTCCTCGGTAACCATTTCGAGGGTCAGCTCGTCGTGGTTGCGGAGGAACAAGGCCCACTGGCAGCGGTCCGGGATCGCCGGCGTCTGGGAGAGAATGTCGACTAGCGGAAACCGATTCTCGGTGTGTACCGCCATGAACATTCTCGGCATGAGTGGGAAGTGGAAGGCCATGTGGCACTCGTCGCCACCGCCAAAATACTGCGCGGCGTCCTCTGGCCATTGGTTGGCCTCGGCCAGGAGCATGCGGCCTTTGAACTTGCGGTCAACGTGTGCCCGTAGCTCTTTGAGGAGCTGGTGCGTCTCGAGCAGGTTTTCGCAGCTCGTGCCTTCGCGTTCGTAGAGATAGGGCACTGCGTCGAGACGCATCCCGTCGACGCCCAACCCGAACCAGAAGTCGATGACGCGGAGCATTGCCCGACGCACCGCCGGGTTGTCGTAGTTGAGATCGGGCTGATGAGAATAGAATCGGTGCCAATAGTAGGCCTTGGCCACCGGATCCCAACGCCAGTTGGATTGCTCGGAATCACTGAAGATGATTCTGGTGTCTCGATAGGCTTCGGGGGTGTCCCGCCACACGTAGAAATCGCGATGGCGGCTGCCTGGCGGCGAGCGGCGGGCACGTTCGAACCACGGATGCTGGTCCGAGGTGTGGTTGAGCACGAGCTCGGTAACCACCCGTATCCCTCGGAGGTGCGCCTCCCTCAAGAGTGTTTTGAAATCCGCCAGCGTTCCGCAGTCGGGATGGATCGCGAAGTAGTCCGCAACGTCGTAGCCGTCGTCCCGTAGTGGGGACGCGTTGAACGGAAGAAGCCAGAGCGCGGTGATTCCCAGATCCTGGAGGTAGTCGAGTTTCTCGACGAGGCCTCGGAAATCCCCGATTCCGTCTCCGTTCCCATCGTAGAACGCACGTATGCGGAGCTCATAGAAGATAGCGTCCTTGTACCATTGCTGATCGTCGGAGAGAATGTGGTCGGTCATGTTGCGTCTGGCGGGGTTCGTTTCGCGCTGAGCGTTGCGGGCGAGCTGCAAACCGATTATGTATCGACTTCGTCACCGCTCCAACGCTGATTCCACACCCACAAGTTATTCTGCGACGGCTCCTAACGGCTCGTGACCACGCGCCGCTCCGCCCGGGCGGCTAGCTCGTCGGCTATGCTATCGATCTCGAGGCGCGTCTCGACGTCGCGCACTCGCTCGAGGCGGGCGCGGATTGCGGGGTGCTTGGGCACGAAGAGCGAGCAGCAGTCCTCAAAGGGACGGATCGAAATGTCGTAGGTCCCGATGCGTTTTGCCAGGGCGATGGTTTCTATCTTGTCGTTGGTAACGAGTGGACGGAGCACCGGTAGCAGCGCGGCGTCTTCGATCACGCCAAGGTTCTCGAGTGTCTGGGATGCGACTTGGCCAAGGTTCTCGCCGGTCACGAGCGCCAGAGCGTTCTCGCGCTGGGCGAGTCGGGACGCAACTCGCATCATCATGCGGCGATAGAGGACCACCGAGAGCTCGCCCGGTCCAGCAGAGCGGAGCGCCTTCTGCGCGTCGGTGAAGTCGACGACCATGAGCACGAGCTCGCCCTGCCAGGCGGCGAGAAGACGGGCGAGGTCAACGACCTTCTCCTTGGCGTGGTCGGAGGTGAGAGGAAACGAATGAAAATAGGTGGCGCAGATCGAGCAGCCCCTTTTCATGGCCAGCCAACCAGCCACCGGCGAGTCGATCCCGCCGGAAAGAAGGAGATTCGTCTTGCCACTCACGCCCACGGGCAATCCTCCTGGCCCCGCGATCGTGGAAGAGAAAACGAAGGTGCGTTCGATGCCGATTTCGATGCCAATGCACAACTCGGGCTGGTGAACGTCCACCTTCATGCCAGTCGCGGCGATAATACGAGCGCCGATTTCTCGACAGAGCTCCGGCGATGTCGGGGTGAAGCTCTTGTCGGATCGTTTGACCGCGACTTTGAAAGTCGGCGGGCGACTGGCGGCGCGCGAAACTTCGATGGCAGCGTCGACTGCCTCACGGGAAATCGCCTCGAAGTCCTTGACGACGAGGCGGGCAGGGGACAGAGAACTGACTCCGAATAGGCGGCGCAGCCGCTCGAGGGCACTCGCTCTGGCCTCCGCCTCGACGAGAACCAGTGCTCGACCGTGGAGTCGCGTTGCGCGCGCGCCTGGTACTCCGGCCAGAGCTCTGGTGGCATTGTCTTGTAGCTGCCTTTCGAAAAGCGCTCGGTTCTTGCCCTTCAAGAACATTTCACCGTAGCGGAGGATTATCGCGGTGGTCATGACGTTGCGGTTGCCCCAGTGAGCTACTATTGCTCGGATTCTCGAGTTTCGGTCAAAATTCTCGTGGCCGAAGAGACACCGTCCGCCTTGAGCCTCGAGTGTCACCACCGGGCTCAAACGGTACCAAAATCACCGCAATCCTGAATACTGGGCGAGCGCACGGTATTCGGTCACGATGGCGTCAGCTGCCTCGGCGACGTCGTTCTCGGTCGTGTGTCTGGAGAGCGAGACACGAATGGTGCCGTAGCCATCTGGCAGACCGATTGCCTTGAGCACGTGACTCTTGCTCTGCTTGCGGCTGGTGCAGGCGGATCCAGCCGACACGAACACTCCTCGCGCCTCGAGTGCGTGTAGCAGCGGCTGAGCCTTGATGCGGGGAAGGGCCAACGATAGGATGTGAGGCGCACGCAGAGCCCTTGCTCCGTTCACCTTGCAGGCAGGAATGGCATTCAGCACTGCTTCGGCCAATCGGTCGCGCATCGACGCCAGGTGGCAAGCGCGCTCCTGCTTTTGCTCGTGTTGCTGGCGCTGTTCGTGCTCACGTTCGTGCTGGTGCTCGCGCTGATGCTGCTGTTCGAGGACGATAGCCTCGCCAAACCCGACAATGCCGGGAACGTTCTCGGTGCCGGGCCGCAGGCCTTTCTGCTGCTGTTGGCTGCCAAGTGAAAACAGCGGACGCAGCTTCGCGCCCTTTCTGACCCACAGCGCACCGACGCCCTTGGGACCGTGGATCTTGTGAGCGGAGACGGCAAGGGTATCGACGCCGAGAGTGTGGGCGTCAATCGGAATTTTGCCGAGAGCCTGTACTGCATCACAGTGGACGTGAATATCGGGCCGACTCGCGCGAGCTATCCGCGCTAGCTCGGCCACTGGCTGTACCGTGCCCAGCTCGTTATTGACGAGCATGCAGGCCACGACCGCGGTGCTTTCGTCGACCAGAGATGCAGCCTTTTCAAGGACAACTACCCCATCCGGAGACACCGGGATGGCCTTGACCGAGAATCCCTCGCTGGCAAGGAGCTGGGCAGCGCCGAGAACTGCCGAGTGCTCGATGGTGGTGACGAGGACCGATCCGTTGCGTCGAGCCCGCGCCGCTCCCGCCACGCCTAGCGCGTCAGCCTCGGTACCACCTGACGTCCACAGAAGATCGCCCAGCGACCCGTCGTCGCCGAGCGCTGCCAGAAGCTGCGCTCTGGCTTCGGCAAGCAAGCGAGCGGCTCTCGCTCCTAGCCCGTGAGCCGACGACGGGTTTCCGTACTCGTCACGAAGGCAGCGGACCATCGATTCCACGACTTCAGGAGCGACCTGGGTGGTGGCAGCATTGTCAAGGTAGATGCAGCGCATTCTTTGACTCAGGAGCCGTCGCAGAATAACTTGAACAAAGTATCGGCGATGAGGCGCCCGGATGGCAAGGAGCGAGGAGGGCCCCCTAAAAAGGATCTTCAGGCAGCCAAGGACGAAGCACAGCGTCTCGCCACGACCCCTCGCGAGGTCTACGTGCGCGATACGACCCGGGACGCGATCGTGACCTGCCTGAAGATGACGGTCCTGATGCTGATCGAGTACGTGCTCAAGGAATACTTCGGTGGC
>JAZDLZ010001019.1:0-2863 GCA_043801535.1 Pseudomonadota bacterium | reverse complement strand
GGCGACCTAGGACGTCTTCTTGGCCGACGTTGCCAGCGTCACGCCTTCGGTAATCGCCTTTCGATTCGCCTGGGCAGCGTTCTGGCTCTGAAACATCTCCGACGCACTGGCGAACGCCTCGGGTGGATAGATGCCGGCATCCTCCAACAGAGTGGCGAGGGCAAGGGAAACCACCGACAGCTTTCCAATATCCTTGCCGAGCTTGGAAAAGGGAAACCGGTAGACCCGAGCCTTGGTCTCCGGCAGCTCGAGGGCTTCGTCGACGTAGATCGTGCTGGTCTCCGGAAGGCTGGTGACCCGGGCGCGAACCTTCTTTAGCCCGTCCTCGGAAACAATGAGCAAGTAGTCGGGCCGGTCGATCTCCGTGTAGTCGATCCGTTCGGGGCTCAGGATGATCTCGGCCAACGAGTGTCCGGTCATCACGGTGATCGGATAGTCGTCCTTCTGAGTCGCATTGAGCCCGGAGAGAATCGCCCCCTGGGCGAAGACCGACGCCGTCGACTTGATCTTCTGACCGGCGCTGCCCGCCACGAGAATGCCGATCTGCCGGCCAACGCCACTCTCGAACCTCGGAACAATCGGTGGTTTCCGTCTGGCCACGGCTTTCTCGCCTTGGTACACCTCGCGATAGCGGGCGGTGTACTCGGGCCGCGGCTTGTCCGCCACCAAGCCGACGGCATAGCCTAGTTGGTCGAGAAGCCCCATGACCTCCGTCTTGCGCATCTTGTTCCTCGGCGCGTAATAGGCAGCGCACAGCTCCCAGATATCCACCATGGCAAACCCCGGTTGCTGGATGGCCTGCAAGAGGATTTCGGGAAGCTGCTTGTCGAACATGGTGGCGCGATAGACCCAGGCAGCACCCGCTGCGGCGGCGGTCGCGCACAAGTCGATCGGACCTTCGACATTGCCGAGCGGGGTGGTGGTGGTGTTGCCGCCGAGCGGGGTGGTCACCGAATGCTGGCCACCGGTCATGCCGTAGTTGAAGTTGTTACCGACAATCAAGGTTATGCCGATGTTGCGGCGCGCCACGTTGAGGAGATGAGCACCGCCGATTCCACAGGCGCCATCTCCCTTGATGGCGATGACCGTGAGCTCGGGACGAGCAAGCTTGAGGCCGCACGCATAGGTGATCGAACGTCCGTGCAATCCGTGGAACGCGCTGGTCACGAAATGGCGATCGCTCAAGCCAATACACCCGATGTCGGTGACGATAACGACTTTGGCGGGATCGCGCCCCAGCTTTACCAAGGCCTCGTCGAGCGCATAGATGAGGGTCGAATGCCCGCAACCAGGGCAGAACGGCAGCGGTCCGATCCGTTCGTTCAGGTAGGTCGACAAATGCTGTGGCGCGGTCATGCGAGCTCTCCTTGCTCGAGGATTTCGCCGGGTGACACCAAGGTCGTGTTCATCTTGCAGACTCCCACTACTGCGACGCTGCGCGGCACCAACCTTTCGATCTCGAGTCGATACTGTCCCATGTTCATCTCCGGCACCACCACCCGCTTGATTCCGGGGAGCGCCGCCCTGATTGCCTCTGCTGGCACCGGCCAGAGCGTCTGCAAGACGAGCGACGACACTTTACGGCCGCGACGCCGTGCCTCGCGCACCGCAACGGCTGCCGACCTCGAGGTTATCCCGTAGCTCAAGACGAGCGTGTCTGCTCCGTCCTGAAAGTCTCTCTTGACGAGAGCGATGCGGTCCGCTGCGCGCTCGATCTTGGCCTCGTAGTGGTCGATCATTTGCTGAATCACCGCCGGGTCGCTGGCAAGGTAGGCGGCCTTGTCGTGCGTCGAGGTGGTGGCGCGCACCACGCGGTCCCCGCCAATGTCGGCCATCGCCGGCACCTCCTCGGGGCGGGTGAAGGCGTGCATGAGGACTTCTCGTCCCGGCGGAATCTCCGACCGTTCGCGGAGCGGCGGCAGCTCCACCTCTGCCAGGCTCACCGACTCCTTGGTCACTCCGACCTCTTTGTTGGCGAGCAGGAATACCGGAACCCGAAATTCCTCCGCCAGATTGAAGGCTCGATAGGTGAGCTCGTACGCCTCGGCCACCGATGCGGGGCTGAGGGCGATAATCGGCTGACCTCCGGAAGTCGACCAGCGAGTGAATTGAATGTCGCCCTCCGCACCCTTGGTCGCCGATCCCGTGGCCGGGCCTTGGCGCTGGATGTTGACGATCACCATCGGTGTCTCGGTCATGATTGCCAAGCCGATGTTCTCGCTATAGAGGCTCATGCCAGGACCGCTAGTGGCGGTGAGCACCTTCCTGCCAGCCATCGCGGCGCCAATACAGAAGCCCATCGAGGCGATTTCGTCCTCGGCCTGGATGGCGACACCTCCCACGCCGGGGAGAAGCTCCAGCATATAGTGGAGGATCGACGACGCTGGCGTTATCGGATAGCCAGCGAAAAAGTCGCACTTCGCCAGGATCGCAGCCCGCGCGATCGCCTCGTTGCCCTCGATAAACTCGAGCCCAGTGTTGGCGGTCATCATTGCTCCCATTCGGTGTTTTTTCGGTCAGCGAGAGAGGCTACACTTTCGCCTCAACAGAAAACAGGGGCGAAATCATAGCCAAACGCACGGCATACCGAAAGACTCAGCCTTGCTCCCTAAAACGGTGGCAGAATTCTTGCGTTTCGACCGCGAAGGATCGACCGCGACCGCGACCGCGATGCTTCGACCGCGATCTCCCGACGGGACGATTCATCCCTCGAGCTAGACCATCGCCGAAAACAGAAAAGCCTTGCAGCGTCAGAGGTTAGCGGCGCGCCGGGACGGGTTTTCGGCACGAACCGACGGAAAGCGGCCAGATTCGCCTGGAACGGCTCGACTCTCGACCTTGGCACCGTCTCCCCCGATAGCGA
>JAZDLZ010001001.1:0-3136 GCA_043801535.1 Pseudomonadota bacterium | reverse complement strand
GACCTTGCCGATGGCTGCGCCAGGCGAAGCTGGCAGTCCCTTGGCAATGACCTTCTTGGACGCCCGCGGATCGATGGTCGGATGGAGAAGCTCGTCGAGCTTGCCGGGATCGATTCGCCTCACTGCCTCCTTGGTGTCGATCAGCCCTTCCTCGACCAGATCGACGGCAATCTTGACCATCGCCCGTCCCGAGCGCTTGCCCGAACGGGTCTGCAGCATCCAGAGCTTGGTCTGCTGGATGGTGAACTCGATATCCTGCATGTCGCCGAAGTGCTTCTCGAGGCGCTCGCGAACACCGAGGAGCTCCTTGTAGGCTTTCGCCATCACCTTCTCGAGCTCGGCAATCGGTCGCGGAGTTCTGATGCCGGCGACTACGTCTTCGCCTTGGGCATTCACCAAGAACTCGCCAAAGAATACCTTCTCGCCGGTGGCAGGATCGCGAGTAAAGGCAACGCCGGTCGCGCAGTCCTCACCCATGTTGCCGAACACCATGGCCTGCACGTTGACGGCAGTGCCCCAGTCGGCTGGATATCCGTAGAGCTTGCGGTAGGTCCGAGCTCGCGGGTTCTCCCAACTTCCGAACACCGCCGATATCGCTCCCCAGAGCTGCTGCCACGGATCCTCGGGGAACGGAACTCCCTTGCGCCGGCGAATCTCGTCCTTGAAACGGGCCACCAAGTCTTTCAAGTCGTCAGCAGTAAGGTCGAGGTCACGCTCGACTCCGCGTTCCTTCTTCTTCTGCTCGATGATGATCTCGAACGGATCGTGCTCTTTCTCGCTCTCTGGCTTGAGCCCCATCACCACATCGCCGTACATCCCGACGAAACGGCGATAGGCATCGTAGGCAAAACGAGCGTCCTTGGTTCGCTCGATCAGACCCTTCACTGTCTGATCGTTCAAACCCAGGTTGAGCACGGTATCCATCATGCCCGGCATCGACACCCGCGCACCCGAGCGCACCGACACCAACAAAGGATTCTGAGGATCGCCGAACCGCGCTCCCATGAGCTCGCCAACACGACCCACTACCGTCTTGACATCGTCCTCCAGCCCTTGCGGATAGGACTGGCCATTCTGGTAGTAGTGAGCACAGACTTCGGTCGTTATCGTGAAACCAGGAGGAACCGGAAGACCGAGATTGGTCATCTCGGCAAGCCCGGCCCCTTTTCCGCCGAGCAGCTCCTTCTGCTTCCCGTGTCCATCTGCCTTGCCACCGCCGAAGAAATAGATCGTTTTCATGTTTTCACCGCCAGCTGCCGGAAATCGGCAATCTCGTTGAATGTTGCGTTGATGCTTCCGAGAAGCGCCAACCGGTTGTTCCTCAGCGCCGGATCCTTGTCCATAACCATTACGTTGTCGAAGAAACGGTCGACCTCGGGTTTCAGCAACGCTAGCTCCCGTAGCGCCGCATCGTAGTCCCTGCTCGAGATGCGTGCCCTCGCCTCCTGGCGAATGGCGACGAAGCGCTCCCACAACGCCCGCTCGCTTGGATGCGCCCAAAGGCCTGCGTCGGGCTCTCCTCGAGGTTTCTCGCCTTTCAGGATGTTGGCCACTCGCTTGAATGCAATCCCAAGTGGCTCGAAATCAGGTCGCTCCCGTAGCCGCGACACCGCTTCCGCTCGTGCCAAGGCGTCTGGCACGTCGTACCAACCTGCCGTCAGAGCAGCATCGACGCAATCGGTAGGTAGCTCTTTCCCCTCGCACAGAAGCCCGCGCAACCGGCCGGCGAAGAAGTCGAGGACTTGGCCGGCCACTTCGTCGGAGAACGGTACCTTGCTCGCAATCTGACCACCGGCGGCGGCCAAGAGCTCGCGAAGTGGGAACCGCCAACCGCGACCGATGAGAATGTTCAGCACTGCCAGGGCGGCCCGGCGCAAACCAAAGGGATCGGCCGAGCCAGTGGGCTGAAGACCCACCGCAAAACATCCGGCGATCGTATCGAGACGATCGGCAATTCCCAAGGCAGCACCGAGCGCGCCGCGTGGCAGTCTGTCTCCGGCGCCGCGCGGCAGGTAGTGCTCGAAAATGGCGTCAGCCACCTCCTGCTGCTCGCCTGCCAGTCTTGCGTAGTGCTGGCCAATGATACCTTGGAGCTCGGGGAATTCACCGACGATCTTGCTCACCAGATCGGCCTTGCACAGCAGGGCTGCCCGATCGAGCTGCGCCGGGTCGATTCCCACCGTCTCGGCGATTCGCGAGCGCCTGATGCGCTCGACCTTCTCCGCCACCGAACCGAGTTGGGCCTGGAAAACCACCCCTCCCAGCTTCGCCGCCATGCTGGCCAAGGGCGTCCGTCGGTCCTCCGCGAAAAAGAAACGAGCATCGGCCAGCCTGGCACGTAGCACCCGCTCGTTGCCGTGCTGAACCACTGCCGGCTTCGGGGTCACTGTCCCAGCAATCGTCACGAATGCCGGTGCCAGAGATCCGTCCTCTTTCTCAGTGGCAAAATAGCGCTGATGCGTGCGCATGGCCGCCACGATCACTTCAGCGGGGAGATCGAGGAAACACTCGTCGAACCGCCCGACCACGGCAGTCGGGTACTCGACCAGATTCGTCACTTCGTCCAATAGCTCGTCGTCGCGTCGAATCCGGAAGGCCAAAGACGTTCCGAGCACGCTGTCTGGTTCGCTCTGGCCAACCAAGGCGAGCTGCGCTTCGACCAGGGTCCGCCGCGCCTTCGGTTCGACGACGACGAAGGCCTCCCGCAACCGGCTACAATAGTCATCTAGCGTGCCATCGAGCGAAATCGATCCCGGCGCCAAGAAACGATGGCCGCGGGAAAGTCGATCGCTACGTATTCCGAACAGCTCAAATGGCACGACCTCGCCGCCGTAGAGTGCAACCAGCCAGTGCACTGGCCGCACGAAAGTCTCATCGCGCGATCCCCAGCGCATCGACTTCTTCCAGGGAATCGACCTGATGATCTCGGGTAGAAGGCGTGGCAGCAGCGCCAGCGTCCCCTGTCCCTTTTCGGCGCGCCGGGCTGCCGCGTACGCGCCCTTACCTGGCACTTCGACAACCGTGAGCTCCGTTGCCGGCACGCCCAACTTGGCGGCAAAGCCTGCTGCCGCCTTGGTTGGCTTGCCTTCGGCGTCGAATGCTATTCTGGCTGGCGGACCGGTGACTACCTCCGATA
>JAZDLZ010000984.1:0-2468 GCA_043801535.1 Pseudomonadota bacterium | reverse complement strand
GTTGACGCGCTGCAGTTGGCGGATGGTCTCCTTGTCGTTGGGCGAGGCCTTGTCTCGGAGGCGGAGCATTTCCACCTCGATCAAGGTCGCCGAGCCGCCGTCGTCCTGTACCTTCTTGACTTCGGCGATGCCGCGGTCGAGCTCCCCGGCGTTGAAAGCGAGCAACGCTGCTGCGGCGACCCTGTACTCGGTGTGTTGTTCACCGGTGGCGATGGCGCGTTGCAGGTAGGCCTTGGCTCGGTCAATGGCGCCGTCCTCCTGGTGGTCGTTGCCCAGCACCGCCTCGGCGTAGGCCATCGCCGAGAGTGTTTGATTGTGGTCCGCGTCGATCTTGAAGATCTCCTGGCCGATCTTGAGTGCGTAGTGGTATTTAGGAAGCTTGTCCTCGTCTAACGCTGACTTCATCTGGCCGTACAGTCCAGCGATTTCACGCGTGTTTTTCGAGCTGACATACTGCCAGACGACAACGACTGAGGCGACGGCAAACAAGGCGAGGGCCACGATGATCGTGGTCTTGATCGAGCCGGTGGTTTTGGGAACGAAGCCGAGGATCGTGAGACGACCTGGACCTGCGGTCTCGATGTGCGAGCCATCGCTCTCAAAGCCCAAAGTATCTTCGGCAAAGAAATCGCTGACGTGCTCGAGTTTGGGCCCCTGCTGCTTGGGCGGAGCTGTGGGCGTGGCGGTGTCTGTGGCCCACGGGGTCTGCGGTGGAGCTTGACCAGGCATCATCGGGGCGCCTGGCGGCATACCCGGTTGCATCGGCGGCATACCTGGCTGCATCGGCGGCATACCCGGCTGCATCGGTGGCATACCCGGCTGCATCGGTGGCATACCCGGCTGCATCGGCCGCATGCCAGGCTGCATCGGCTGCATGCCGGGCTGCATCGGCCGCATGCCAGGCTGCACCGGCTGCATGCCCGGTTGTTGCGGTGGTCTTTGTTGTGGTGTCGGTTGCGCCGCCTGAGGAGAGGCGACCCCGAGTTGTTGCAGGAGGCTTCGCGCGCCAGGCAGATTCGGCGCTGCGTTCAGCGCTTGTTGCAGGAAGGGAACGGCCTCCTGGTTGCGTCCCAGCTGCACCAGGATCTGACCCATGAGCTCTGAGGCAAACGGGTTGCCAGGGAAATCCTTGAGCGCCCCGATTACCTCCTGCTCGGCTTTGGGGAGCTTGCCTTGGTCGACGTAGACCCGCGCCAACAGCACGCGGCCACGTGCGTCCTGAGGGGCCTGTTTGATCCCCTTCTTGCAGACGACCATGGCCTCCATGTAACGCTTGCCTTGCAGGTAAGCCTCACACAGAGGGATGCACGTATCCAAGGTTGGGTTCTTGGCAAAATCTAGCTCAAGCGCGCGAATGTCAGCCATAGTTGGCAGACTTCTCCTGCCCACACAGCACCAGTGCTGAGACCTAAGATGTAGCAAGCAACCCAGGGCGTTGTCAAAAACGGATTCCGCAACTTCGTTCGCGCCGCTTGAGGCGCCGTCTGACTGCGTGGTATCGTGCGGTGTGCTGCGCTCCTGGCTGACACTCCTTTTCCTCCTCGGGCTGCTTTTGTCGGCCTGCGCGACGACCTTGCTGCGGGGCGCGGCGCAGAACGCCCAGCAGGCCTACGACGTCGCCATGGAAGATCTCGATGATGGTCTGTTCCCCGAGGCGATCGCCGGGTTCAGCGAGGTCAAGGCCAAGTATCCCTATTCACAGTACGTGGCGCTCGCCGATCTGCGTATCGCCGACATGCATTTCGCGCGCGGCAAGTTCATCGAAGCCATCGATGCCTACCGGGTCTTCCTCAAGCTTCATCCCAGTCACGCCGAAGCAGCCTACGCCATGTTTCGCATCGCTGAGGCCAACTTCGAGCAGATCCCCGAGGATTGGTGGTTTCTGCCGCCGAGCGCCGAGAAAGACCAGGGCAACACGCGATTGGCGATCTCGGCGTATCGCGATCTGGTGGCTCGGTTCCCCAACCTCGAGCACAGCGATAAAGGCAAGGCCCGATTGGCAACCTGCCGCGAGAAGATTGAAACCCCTGTCGCGGACACGAACGACGTCGAACGCGAGAGTTGCCGAGTCGCTCTCGCTCAGCAGCAGTTGATCGTCGACGCGGTCGCTCGTCTCGACGAATGTCGGCGCAAGTTGGCTGATCACGAGATTTACGTCGCTCGTTTCTATTTTGGCCGTCGACAGTACGTTGCCGCAGCGACAAGAGCCGACGCTCTGTTGCGCGACTACACCGGGTTGGGCCTCGATGCTGCGGCGCTCTTGCTCTCGGCTCGTTCCCGACTGCAGCTCGGCGAGGACCAAGTGGCGAGAGAGAATCTGCAGCGCTTAACCAAGGATTTTTCCGACGCCGAAGAGGCCGAAGACGCGCAGGAGCTTCTCCGCCAACTCGGCGTCGAGTCGGCCGCCGTGGTCCCACCTCAAGTGCAAGGAACCTGAGCCGCGATGGATGAGACTCTCCGACAGTTGC
>JAZDLZ010000964.1:0-2247 GCA_043801535.1 Pseudomonadota bacterium | reverse complement strand
CGGCGCTTGCTCTAATAATGGGCACTGCAGTCGTGATTGGCATAGTAGGAGGATGCAAGCATCGACAGGGGGCGGGGCACCCGTCGGCGGAGTGCGATCGGCTCCAAGTCAGCGCACGCGACGATGTCGAATGTTCTATGTTCTTGGCGGTCCTTGATGCACTCCAGGAGCGGGGCGGTTTCCTGGAGGAGACGTGCATGTTCCCAGTGTACATTTTCAATTACGAGGCGGTCGGCCGGTATGCGACTCTTCATCCGCTCGACTTGTGTGATTCATCGACCGTCTTGAGATCGACGTACGACGACTTTCTACGTGTCAATTCCTGTGCCCGAGCGCTGCCCGTGTGCCCCAGACTTCGATTTCCCTTTGTTTCTGCACGGAAAGTGGTGTCGTCTCAACCTCTCTCGACGACGCGAAACGTGCCAGTGCTTGACGAGCTATCGCCCAGCCAGCGTGTACTGAGACCCGAACACACCGTGCTCATCAGCCGGGCCGGAACAAGCTCCGACGGTCTTGAGGCACTTGTCTGGGTCGCCGATGCATGGGGGGAAGAGGGTTTTTTTGTGCTCGGCAAGGAAAAGGAGGATGACAATTGGACCGTATCGACGCTCTGCCCGGAGCACCACAACGAGTTCTTTTGCAGATCGCCGTTCGCCGTCTATTCTTGTCCCGGCAAGTTGTCTCCCAAGAAGGAGTAGGCTTGGTCCACTCGATCGCCAAGAAGATTAGGAAGGTGTGTGCCGGCTGACTTGAGAATCGGCATTCGACACCGAATGACGACGATCCTTCGGTTCAGCGAGGATATCGCCTACGCCGTAGGCAGGTCTTTCTTCGGCGAGCAGTTCGACTCCTTGCTGCCCGACTGCCGGCCGCGTCGGATTTTCTGGTGAGGAGACCTATGCCCAGATTCGGCTTGTTTCAGGTCAGCCTGGCCGCCGCAGGGTCAGACTATGCAGAGCAGCGTTTGGCACAAGTCGCGTCCCTCGCTGGTGGCACAGCGTTTCAGAAGTGGGAGTCTCGGGTCGGCAAGGGCCGATCAGCGATCGGTCTCGAACTCACAGTAACATATCCCCCGGCAGAGCCGGGGGTTCTCCAAATGCAATGGGGGTTGCAGCAAGATGTTCATCCTACCTGCTGTTGCGAAGAAAGGCAGCGGAGTCTTGCGTGAGGCGATGGCGACCATGAAAAGACAAGAACTGGCGGAATCAACTGTGGTCGCAGGGAATTCGTTGCGCTGCGCCTGGTGCGAGGGTGTGGCGTGTGTCAATGTGCTATGGTTGCTGGTTGCTTCAGGATGCACCCAACGACTGCCAAAGGGCGAGTTGCTCCACGATGACACGGGAGTAGTCGAAAAGGAAGCTGGCGTGGCGCCGAAGGCAGTCAAGATGATGGTGGCGCGCCAAAAGCACACGGCAACACGGCTTCGGAATGACAAGGTTCTCCTTGCTGGAGGAGTCTTCAATGGGTTGCTGTCGAGTTCCGAAATGTACGATCCGGTTGTTGGCGTCTTTGTTGTCGCTGGGGCCATGACTACTGCACGTCTTGACCACGCTGCGGCGCTGTTGCCAGATGGCAAGGTACTCGTCTCTGGTGGCCACGAAGACGATGGCAGCTACCTGTCGAGTGTTGAGCTGTTCTACCCGGACACGAACACTTGGAAGACGGAGCAATACCTTCCAGCAGCGAGATCTTGGAAATCGGTAGGGTCCATGTCCGAGTCTCGCAGTTCCCACACGGCGACGCTGCTTCAAAACGGGAAAGTGCTGATTGCTGGCGGCAACAACAGTAGCGGCTACCTGGCGAGCACGGAGCTATACGATCCGACGACGAACCTCTGGAGTTCAGCAGGTACTCTCGCCAATGCCCGTTGGGATCATACCGCGACGCTGCTTCCGAATAGCAAGGTACTTGTTGTTGGAGGCAGCGGCGATGCTGGCTTCCTGTCAAGCGCAGAGTTGTTCGACCCGGCGGAGAGCACATGGCATCCGGCCGCATCCATGGCGAGTGCGCGCAGCGGACACACGGCGACGTTGCTTCCGACCGGCAGAGTCCTTGTGACTGGCGGCTGTAGTATCGCCAACGATCTGCGTGCTCTATCTAGCGCCGAGTTGTATGACCCAACGGCCAACAAATGGAGCGCTGCTTCGCCAATGGCGAATCCGCGCTATTGGCACACTGCGACCCTCCTGTCGGATGATCGAGTGCTCGTCGTCGGCGGCTACGAGTATCCAAACACTGATGAATACC
>JAZDLZ010000962.1:0-3460 GCA_043801535.1 Pseudomonadota bacterium | reverse complement strand
GGCAACGACGGGGCTCGCTACTTCGGGCCCTATCACTCGGCAACCTCCTGTCGCGAGACGATACGAATCATCAGTCGCCATTTCCAGCTCCGGACCTGTACCGACCACGTGCTGGCCAATCGACAGAGGCCGTGCATCCAGTACCAGATCAAGCGCTGTCCGGCTCCCTGTGTGCTGCCGGTGGATCCAGCAGCGTACGCCGAACGTGTCGAGGACGTTGCGCTGTTCTTGGCAAGCAAGAAAGACGAGCTCCTGCCACGACTGCGCCAGCGGATGCAGGAGCACGCGGCAGTCCTCGAGTACGAACGGGCAGCAGAGCTCCGCGATCAGATCGCCGCGATAGAACGGACTCTTGCTGCTCAAGTTGTCGTTTCCACCGAACAGATCGACCAGGACGTGGTCGGCTATCACCAGCAGGAGAACGCCGTCGAGCTGGTGGTGCTATTCATGAGACAGGGCAAGCTCGTGGGACGGAGAAGCTTTCCGCTCGCGGACCAGCAGGACATTCCGATTCCGATCGACGAGGTGGTGCGGAGCTTTGTGCGGCAGTACTACGAGCTAGGGTCGCCCATTCCCGATCAGGTGCTTCTCCCTCTGCAAATCGAGGATCAGCAGACTATCGCCGATTGGCTGGGAGAACAGAAAGGACGGAGAGTGGCAGTCGTGTCTCCCCGGCGGGGAGCCAAGGCCAAGCTCGTTGCTCTGGCAGTGCGCAACGCCGAGGCGAGCTACCGTTCCCGGCTGATACAGGAACAGGACAGCCAAGCCACGCTGGAAAGGCTAAGGGAACGACTCGGGCTCCGCCGGCTGCCGCGGCGGATCGAGTGTTTCGACGTTGCCCACCTCCAGGGAACCGCAACGGTGGCGTCGATGGTGGTATTTGTCGACGGCGCACCTGCCCGTGCCGAATACCGGCGATTCCGCGTCAAGAGCGCCAGCAACGACGACTTTGCCGCCATGTACGAAGTCCTGTCGAGACGTTTTCGCCGTGCTACTCTGGCCTCCGAGAAGGGCGAGGATACGGGCGCAGCTCCTGGCACGTGGTCTCTGCCTGACCTCATTATCGTCGACGGCGGCAAAGGTCAGCTTGCCAGCGCTGGCGCGGCACTGGGCGATGCCGGGCTCGCCGACTCGCCGGAGGCTCCGGACATGGTCGCACTGGCCAAGGCGGCACACCAAGCAGTACCGAGCTCGAATGATGCGCTGGACAACAACGGATCCGCCTGCGATCGGGTGTTCTTGGCAGGACTCAAGGAGCCGCTCAGACTGCGGCCTGGTTCGGCGGAGCTGCGCCTGCTCGCTCGAGCGCGCGACGAAGCCCACCGCTTCGCCAATACCTATCATCGCAGGCTTCGCGAGCAGAGCACGCTGCGCTCGGCGCTCGAGAACGTACCGGGGATCGGGCCAGCACGGCGTCGCCAGCTTCTGCGCCACCTGGGCAGCCTGGAACAGATCCGGCAGACAAGCTGCGAAGAGCTCGCCAAGATCCCGGGCATGACGGAGGCCGCGGCTTTGGCAATCAAGCAGTTCCTCGGGTAGGCTGCTGCCTGCCTGCCTGCGCAAGCTCGGGGACGAGCATTTGGCGCCTATCATTTCGTGGTGGGGATTGCCGCGCTTCCTGCTTCGTCAAACGGGCAAAACTGGACACGCTCGTAGCCTAAGGTAGGATAAGCAACTATAGGTAGGAGAAGATCCATGAGCGCACAGACCTCGTGCAAGACAGCGATCTCTGGGGGCAGCCTCAGAACGGGAAAGGGATCGAAAAGACGGGAGGTAGTGGGAGTCATCCTGTTGGCGTCCGGTCTCTTCGTCGCTCTCGCACTGCTCTCCTTCCAACTCGGCGGCGGCAGGCTAATGGGACCTCTCGGCGATCGCTGCGCGAGCGCGCTGTACTGGCTCGTTGGCGTCGGATCGTACTTGGTCACCGCTGGTCTGTTCGCGCTCGCCTTGCGACTACTCGTCGGACAGCCAACGATACGCGGAATCGCCGAAGCTGCCGGCGCGCTGGCTGGACTGGCATCGGTGGTGGTGCTGCTCCATCTCGCCGGACACAACCTACAGACGAGAGGGATTGCCGCCGGTGGCATGGCTGGCGAATTCCTGGCGGAAGTGCTTCGCGCCGCAGTGTCGACGGCCGGTGCAGTGCTCGTTTCCTGTCTTGGACTGGCGCTAGCCATCATGGCGACGACTTCGTTCGAGGCCGCCCGCGTCGGCCGAGCGATCATCGCTTCGGCGCGACTGCTACTCAAGGCCGCTCGCTGGCTTGTCGTGAGCACCGTGTCAACCGTCGGCACCGTTGTCACCGCCATCCTGCCCGAGCGAAGCGGCGCACGCACCGAGGACGACGAAAAAGGCGAAGACGACGCTGGCAGCGACGACGACAAAGACGACGGTGACGGTGATGGTGACCACGACGAATTCGACGTCGGGCGTGGTGAAGAGGTAGCCGCTCGCCGCCACAAAGATGCCACCAAGCACACTGCTGGTGCTGGTGCTGGTGCTGCCAAGGCCGCAAAATCCAGGGCAACAGAAAAGAGACGACCGGGCCATCCGGAGAGCGGCGGTCGCCACGATGAACGGCAGCCAGTGCCGATCTCCGGCGAGATCGACGACAAGACGGTTCCCAACGATATGGCCGATCCCACGGCTGCCAACGGCAACGAAGCCGCCAATCGCCGTCCGAACAGCAAGGCAGCATTTCGAGTCGTAGATGGCTACGCCAGCTCGCGCGGTCGACCACAAGCGACGGGCAAGAGCGTCCGCGACGGTGGCGGCGCAGGCGCTGGTGCTGGCCCCGTGACTGCGGCCGCTAGCTTGCCAACCGACACTGCGCCGACTCTGCTCGCCAGCGCTCCCTCCGACCGGGCAAGCTCAGCGTACGACGGCCGGGAAAGCGCGGAATACGACGGCCGGCAAGAACCGGTTATCGTCGAGCCAGCCTTTCGCAAGGCCTCGAACAGGGACATGAAGGAGAAGGAGAAGCAGGCCGAAGCAAACCGACCGGGATTCATCCTCAAGGAAGGGCACTACCAGCTTCCGCCAGTGTCGCTGCTCAAATACGACGATACCAGCGTCAAGCTGGATACCGACTGCATGCGTGAGCTCGCTGCCAAGCTGGAAGGCGCTCTCAAGGACTATGGAATCCAAGGCAACGTGGTGGCCATCCGACCCGGGCCGGTAGTAACGATGTACGAATACGCTCCGGCGCCCGGGACGCGACTCAACAAGATCGCCAGCCTTGCCGACGACCTTGCCATGACTCTCGAAGCAATCTCGGTGCGGATAGTCGCCCCGATCCCGGGGAAGGCCGCCGTCGGCATCGAGATACCGAACAAGCAGCGAGAGACGGTGTTTTTCAAGGAGATCGTCGCCGCTGACGTGTTCTACAAGGGGAAGTCCAAGCTGATGCTCGCCCTTGGCAAAGACAGCGAGGGAGGCCCGGTCGCCGTCGATCTCGCCA
>JAZDLZ010000934.1:0-4508 GCA_043801535.1 Pseudomonadota bacterium | reverse complement strand
GAGGAGGGGCACCGCGGCGCGTCACCTCCCGGGCGACCACCCAAATGGTGCAGCGCCGCGACTCGCTCCGCGCGGCGAAGCCGCGCTGCGCTCGTGGTCACTATCGCCGTTTTAGGGGCTGCCCCGAGCCACCCTCATCTTTCGCCTTCGGCGCCGGCGAATAGGCGAACCTTGCCAGTGGACAGCGCTGGGAAAAGGCTATACTTGCCGGCATGTCACAACCGGCAGAGATCGATCTGGATTTCGGCCGCTACGTTGCCCTGCGGCGAGGCGCTCTCGCGCAACGAGCACGCGAAGGAACGGCCTATTCCTACGCGGGCGAACGTAAGATTGCCAAGGCCATGGCTTCTCTCCGACCAGTCTCCTTGGCAATCGAGGCAACCGTACGGCTATGGAAGAGCGTGGAGCGGGCGAATCTGCTCGGCTCGAGCGTGAAGGTAACCGACCAGCAGTTCCCGCGCCTATACGAGGCCACGGCGCGCTGTGCCTCGGCTCTCCAGATCGCCGTTCCGACGGTGTACGTGGTGCCGGAGATCGGAAAGCTCAATGCTCACGCTCTCGGTACCGACGAGGATTCCTGCATTGTTCTCTGCGCTGCGCTGGTGGATCACCTGACCGACGACGAGCTTGCATTCGTGCTCGGTCACGAGTGTGGGCACATCCAGAACAATCACGTCGTTTTCTCGACGGCCTTGCACTACTTGAGCGCGGCCGCCGGAACCTACGTGCGTTGGATCGTGCAGCCGGCGCTGCTTGCCCTTCGGGCTTGGTCGCGACGCGCCGAGATCACTTGCGACCGCGCTGGTCTGCTGTGCGTGCGCGACGTCGATGCGGCAACCAAGGCGATCGTCAAGCTTGCGCTCGGCTCCCCGAAACTGTACCAGGACCTCAACGTCGAGGAGTACCTCAAGCAAATGCAGGAGGGCCGCCGTAGCCTGAGCCGGGTCGTCGAGATGTTTCAGTCCCACCCCTATCTGCCCAAACGCATCGAAGCGCTGCGCGTCTTCGGTCGCTCTGCTTACTATCGCAACCACGCCGGGCTGCGCGCCGACGGGTTGGCAGCCGACGAATGCGATGCGGAAGTGGCCAAGCTACTGAGTGTGCTGTGATGAGCCTCCTTCAGACCCACCAACAGAACAAGAGCAATCTCCTCGCCCATCTTCGCAGCCTCGCCGGCCTTGCCGATGGCCTGGGGATGGCGACCTTGCACGCCGACCTTCGCGACGTTCGGATCCCGAAGCTCGAGGACGAACGATTCAACCTGGTCGTGCTCGGCGAGTTCAATCACGGCAAGACCACCTTCGTCAACGCTCTCCTCGGCTGCGATCTGCTGCCAACCGGGATCACTCCCACGACGGCGACGATCAACCACGTCGTGTGGAGCGATGCGCCGCGTGCCGACGCGATCCTTGCCGACGGGCAGCGAGTCGCGGTTGCTCCGGACGGGCTTGCAGAGTGGCTCACCATCGGCGGTCGTCGTGCAACCGACGCACGCTACGTCGAGGTTGGCTACCCTTCCAGCATGCTCCGCAACGGAGTGACGCTCGTCGACACGCCTGGGGTCAACGACCTGAACGAGCAGCGCGCCGAGATAACCTACGGGTACGTGCCGCGTGCCGATGCAGTGATCTTCCTCCTCGATTCGACGCAAGCGCTCAAGGAATCAGAGCGCGCATTCATTGCGTCCCGCATTCTCGAGCGCTCGCGCGACCGCATCGTTTTCGTCCTCGGCAAGATGGATCTCCTGTCGGAGATCGAGGCGGCCGAGGCGATCACCTACGTTCGCCAGCATCTCGCCAGGGTGGTGGGCTCCGAGCCACCGCTCTTTCCGGTTTCGGCACGGCGCCAGTTGGCGGGCGAAAAGTCTCAAAGCGGCATGAGCCCCTTGCTCGAGCACCTGGAGCGAACCCTTACCACCGAGCGTGGCCGCATTCTTCTCGACAACGCCGCTGCCGACGCTTTCCGCACGACCGTCTATTTGCGGAAGAGTCTGGGAGTGAAGAAACGAGCTCTCGTGATGTCGTTGGCCGACCTCGAGGAGCGGGTAGAGAAGGTGCGCGCGCAGCTCGACGCTACTCGTGAATCGCTGGGCGGGCTGCACAACCGCATCGAGGCGGAGAGCGAGGCGGTGAAGGCGCAGATTCGCCTGCATCTCGATCAGTTCGCCAGCTCGTTTGCCGAGGCCTTGCCAGCCCAGATCGATGCGGCCAACGCCAGCGACGTCAAGCGCTACTTGCCCTTGTTTATCCAGGACAAGCTCAAGGAATGGGCGGAGCGGGAAGGGGAAATCCTCAGCGGGTTGCTCGAGCGCCTCGCCGAAGAGGTGATCAGTGTAGCCAACGAGAACACCAAGATCGCCACTGCGGCTCTGGCCGATCGTCTTGGTCCGGCCGACACTGCTGTCGATCTGGACGTCGACAGCTTCAAGTACGATGTTTCCGTCTACGCCATCGGTGCCCTCGGCACGACCGTGTTCCTGTTCGTCAACACCCTTGTCGGTGGGCTCCTCACCCTGGCCGCTCCGATTCTGGCAGTAGTATTCCAGTCCAAGGTAGCAGGTGAGATCAAACAGCAGGCCAAGAGACAAGCTCCCGAGACGATCAAGCGTGCGGCCACCGCCATCGGGCCGCACTTTGAACGAATAGTCTCGGATTTCGCCAAGCGGCTCGACGAGTTCGTCAATTCGGCGGGCGACAAGCTGTACCGAGGAATCAGCGAGGTGCTGGATCGAGCCATTGCCGAACGGCACGAGCAGGGCGACGAAATCGGTGCGCTGGCGCAAGGAGTCGACGAGCAGTTGGCGAGCCTGACAGCCATCGAAGGCAGCCTGAGTGAGCTGCGCGACGCCATCTGGGCAAGTGACGGAAGCAACAGCAACAGCAACAGGGGCGCGGGCACTGCCTCCGCGAGCGATGCTTCGGCGACTTCTGCCGAGATCAGTGATGCGGCGCCACGAGCTACCGAAGCCAGCGACCAAGAAACACACGTTCCCGGCACCAACACCCGCAGCACTGGCTGATGAGTCTTTGGGATCGGCTATCTCAGCGACTTGGCGAGTCGTTGTCGGGCGATGCTCTGCCCGACGAGCTGCGCGCCAGATTGGAGCAGGCGCGCGCCTCTCTCGAACGCGGTGACGCGACCACGGCAGCGGCAGCTTTGCAGGACGTGCTCCGACAACGACCGAGCAGTGCGCGAGCGCTGCAGCTCCTCGGGACAGCCAAGCTCGCGCTCGGCAACGCCAAGGAAGCAGCCGAGCACTTCGGCCAGGCAGCCGAGCTTCGGCCAGGTTCGATCGAGGCGTATGCCGGGCTCGGACATGCTGCTCTGCTGTTGGGAGAAGGATCGCGTGCGCTCGCTGCCTTCCGGCTCGACAAGGAGCACGCTGGCGGCGACCGGGCGATTCTTGCCGATGCCTATCGTGGGCTTGGCGCTGCCCACCTGCTCATGGGTCACAGAGACAAGGCAATCCGTGAGCTTCGCAAGGCGCTCGCCGAGGATCCGGCAAACGCCGATGCTGCCACCCTGCTCGGGGGGATACTCCTTTCCGATCCCGCTTCCGACGCCGACGAGGCCAGGATTCCGCTCGCTCGCGCCTGTCGAACGGAAGGACGCTCTGGTGAGGCACCGGCTGCTGCTCTGATCGCTCTTGGACGAATCGAGCTGCGGGCTGGCAAACGCGAGCTCGCCCAAGAGCTTCTTACCCGTGCCCTGGCCGTGAGCTCAACGCCTTCATCGCCGTTGTCACCACCGTCGCAGCCGCCGTCTTCGCCACAGCAACCGTCGCTCTCACTTCGGACGGATGCTCTCGCTGCCTTGGCGGATGCAGCTCTGGCCGATGGCAAGCTCGATCACGCCAACCGCCTGCTTCTCGAAGCGCTCGAGCTATCACCGGAGCGGCCAGCGCTCCACGTGGCGCTGGGCAATCTGCACCTCCAAGCGCGCAGCCCCGAGCCGGCGCTGGTCGCCTTCCGTCGGGCGATGGCGATGGGCGCGGGGCTGCCCGCCGTTGCCAAGGCGCTCGAGGTCTCGCTCGCAATCGCAGACGTCACTGGTGCGGCGTCACTGGCGCGCGAGCTGCTTGCTGCCCCTGGCACTGGCACTGCCCCTGGCACTGGCACTGCCCCTGGCGCGGGCACTGGCGAGGGCGAGGACGAAAGACCGCCGATTGCCCGACACCGTGCTCTTGCTCTCACTGCGCTGGCGCGCGAGCTTGTCAGCCTTGGAGATCTCGCTGCTGCCAGACCAACGCTGCTTCGCGCTCTCGCCGAAGAGGAAACGGTCGAGACCCACCTGGCCTTGGCGACTATTCTCGACCCTCAGGAAGCGGCCGCGAGCCATGCG
The DNA here is from genome assembly GCA_043801535.1 of Pseudomonadota bacterium. GTDB lineage: Bacteria > Myxococcota_A > Polyangia > Haliangiales > SHYZ01 > JAZDLZ01. The sequence continues at coordinate 167 of JAZDLZ010000934.1, read as the reverse complement.
CTGGCTGCTCTTCGTCTCGAGCCCGCCAGCGAAGCGGCCAGGAAGCTGCTGGCCAGCATTCGCAGGAACGAGCACGGGATCGGGCAACCGCTCGACGATCTCTACGCGCTGGCGAACAAGCTCCACAGCGCGACCCGGGCGTTCCGGGAGCTGGCCGACCTTTCGCC
>JAZDLZ010000933.1:0-2390 GCA_043801535.1 Pseudomonadota bacterium | reverse complement strand
CTGGCTCACATCGAGGGCGAGATCGTCCCGTGGTAGCGGCCGAACCAGTAGGCGAACAGGAACTCGGGGCCGGAGCTGCGCACCGTTGACTCGCTGCCCAGGTAGCTCCCGGGCACCTCCTTCCACTCGATGTTGCTCGGCTCGCGCTCGAGCAGCGAGTAGACGATCAGGGAGTGCGTGCGGTCGTTGCCGGGCTCCGTCCAGTCGAGCTTCCAGGGGAGGTTGGGCACGGGAGAGATGCAGAACTCGGGGTTGATGCGCCAGTCGGAGTTGTGGCGGACCTTGGGCGCGGGGAAGGCTCGCATCACCCACAGCGCCTGCTCCAGCTCCGGCGGCGGCGTCGCGAAGTCGCCGAGGGTGGCGGCGGCGAGCTGGTAGAAGCCAAGCTGCGTGTTGCGCATCCGCGTCAGCGCGGCGGTCAGGGCCTGCCGGTACTCCGCGAGGTGGAGCGCCGCCTGTCCTTTCTGGTTCTTCTGGAAATGTATGGCGCGGGCAGCTCATAGGCAGATGGGGTGGACAGACCCGTTCGCCGAGTAGGTTGTAAGCGGGAAAGAGGTTTGAGGTTTGATGTGGCATCCCCGGTCGGCCGTGAAGCGCCGAGGTGCCAAGGGGAGCTCCAGCGGGGGCGACACTCTTGGGGTGTCGCTGTTCCCCGCCTCTGCTTGAGCCGGCCGACCTTCGCTGTGTTGGCACAGGGGGCTGATACTGGGACTGCGCCCCAGCCTCCGAGCAGGCAGCGAACAACCCATGGCGATTCCATGGCCATGTAGTCGCAGCTTCGTGGCACTCCTACCGCCGGGAGGCCGCGATGCCAGATACAGAAGCGACGGCGCAGAGCATCCGCGCGCTGTTCGACCTGCCGAGGTACGGTCTCATACACGTCAAACGGTGGGCGGGGTGGGGACAGCTCACGCTGGTTTCCAAGAGACCGTGGTTTCGATGTCCCCTGTGCTGTGTGACTTGCGGCCCGGGTCAACCGTGTCGGTGGCGATTGATGCGCGACCTCGACATCGGTCGCCGTCACATCGAGCTGCGCGTACAGGTCTACCGCATCCAGTGTCGCCCGTGCGGTCGGCCGGTCGTGCCCACTACGCTCGCTCGACCGTATGCGCGCTGTACGAGGCGGCTCGAGCAACACCTCTTCCGGCTGACCGGTGACTCGACCGTGAAGGCCGTGGCGACGCGGATGGCACTCGATTGGGAAACGGTGAAGGGCGCGGAGGTCCGGTATATCCGTGGACTCCTGCGAAAGCGTAACCTGGATGGAATCCGCAGGATCGGAATTGATGAGGTCTCCTACAGACGTGGGCACAAGTACCTCACTCTCGTTACTGACCTCGACCATCATCGCGTGATCTACGCGACCTATGGCAATGATGGGAAAGCCATCAGCCGTTTCCTCGCATGGTTTGGACCGGAGCGGTGCCGTCGCATCAAGGTGGTCGTGACGGACATGCACGACCCCTATATCAAGGTTCTGAGGAAGCACTTGCCCTCGGCGGCCCTCGTCTTCGACCACTACCATGTAAGCAAGGTCATTCACGACGCCCTCGACCAAATCCGCCGCCGATTGCAGCGTCAATTGCCAGTTGCTGACCGACGTATCCTCAAGGGGCAACGGTATGTGCTGTTGCGCGCTCGCGAGAACCTGACCAAGAAGCAACAGGTGTCCCTCCGAGAGCTCCTCGATGCGAACACGGACCTCACAGCAGGCTACGTACTCAAGGAAGCGTTCCGCGACGTGTTCACCTCAACGAACCGCCGCACCGGCAAGAAGCGGCTCAAGGTATGGGAGGCGCAAGTGCGCGAGAGCGGCGTTCCCGAGCTGATCAAAGTTCTTGAGACAATTGACAGGCGCAGAAGCGGCATCGAGAACTTCTTCCAATACAGAGTAGCCAACGGCATGGCGGAAGGGTTCAACAACGTGGTCGGAACCATCAAGAAGCAAGCCTATGGCTTCCATGACCGCGAGTACCTGAGGCTCAAGATCCTACGAGTCTGTGGGAAACTCGAGTAGACGAGATCTTCGACAACGAATCTCCGACGGAGGCGTCACACATTTCCAGAAGAGCCATAAAAACGACCATCGAGAAGATGGGCTATGCAGCCTATCTATCTATGCTGATCAGCGTGTTCCAAGTGGCTATGGGCAAGACTATGACAGTACATACTATCGATTGGGCTCAGCAACGTAGTTGGCACCGAGCTGCCGGACGAAGTTCGAAACGAAGGTCGGATCCAGGGCGCACTCGACCGTCTGCTCCACCAACTCCGCGACGAGCGGCCCTGACCGGTGGCTTGCGCGTCTCATCTCTTCCAGGATCGCCGCGGTCTCGAACCCCAGATCCTGCTCTTCGGTCGACAGCTCCAGAGCCCAGTCGGGTCGGACG
>JAZDLZ010000925.1:0-6052 GCA_043801535.1 Pseudomonadota bacterium | reverse complement strand
GTAAGGCGGACCGCCCCGATCGGCAGGCTTGCCAACCCGTCGATAGTGCCATCTGCCCTCCCGGCGATAATCTCGGTAGAGCCACCGCCGACATCGAAAACCGTGAGCCCGTTCGGCCTGGAATCCCCGAGCTGGGGCAATGACCTGATTGCCGCCCCGTAGACGAGCTCGGCCTCGCGACGGCCGTCGATCACCTCCACGGAAATACCGAGAGCCGACTCGGCACGATCCAAGAGCTCGCTGGCATTGGTGGCCTGGCGCAATGCTTGGGTTCCGACCGCAACAGCCTCACTGACATCCCTGGCACGGATGATTCGTGCGTATTCGACCAAAGCATCGAGAGCACGGGAGATCGCCTTGTCGTCGAGCCTGCCAGTGCGCTCCAATCCTTGGCCGAGTCGCTCGATCCGGCAGCGCTCCTCGACTGGAAAAAGGCAACCGTCAGCCCTGACCTCGACGACGAGGAGAAGGATCGAGTTGGTGCCGACGTCGATGGCCGCTAGTCGTTGTTCTGGCATGTTCCCCCGTTCGCGGGACCGACCACATCGCAGGGTTGCGTGTACGTCTATGGCAGTCCCGGTCCCCAATCTGGTGAGCTGGCGCGGCCGCGATAGACCAGCCGTTGCTCGCCGGTACCATCGGCATTGGCCAGATAAATGCCCGCCCCTGCCGCGCGCGTGGAAGTGAACGCGAGCACTCGTCCTCCCGGAGCCCACGTTGGATCCTCGTTGTCGCCCTGATTCTGGGTGATTCTGGTCATGGCGCCGCTGTCGAGGTCGAGCGTAACGATGTCATAGTGGCCGCTCGCGTCGTCCTGCGCCGTGTATGCCAGCATCCGGATCCCTTTGCGCGGACACCACGCCGGCGTCTGGTTGTAGCCACCAATCGTCGAGACTCGTCGCTGATTCGATCCGTCGGCGTTCATTGCGAATATCTGCGGTCCGCCTTCGCGGTTGGAGACGAATGCGAGCTGCGATCCGTCCGGCGACCAGGCGGGCGAAGTGTCGATGTAGCGGTTGTTGGTCAGTCTAGCGGCGATCGTTCCGTTGTTCGCGCGCACCAGGTAGATCTCGGAGTTGCCGTCCAACGAGAGCGTCACGGCAAGCCGCGATCCGTCCGGCGACCAGGCAGCTCCGGTATTCATGCCAGGGTGCATCGACACTCGCTGCGGCCGGCCACCAGCAGGGCTCACGACGTATACATCGGGGTTGCCGCGCATGTACGAGGTGAAAGCGATCAACCCGTTGGCTCGAGACCAGGACGGAAGGATGTTGATCGAACCGTTCCTGGTCACCGTGTGCAGGCCGGCACCGTCGAAGTCGACGACTGCGATCGAGCTCGCCTGCCGATGCTTGGCGACGAACACGATCTTCGAGCCGAAGAAGCCATCCTCGCCGGTGTAGTAGCGCACGATCTCGTTGCACCAGCGATGGGTGAAGCTGCGAACGTCGGACGCGAGAATCTGGTAGTCCCGTTCGAGAACTGGGACCGCGCCCTTCTCCAGCTCGAAGAGCTTGAACTGCAGCGATACGTTCGGACCGGTAGAAACCACCCTGGCCTTCACCACTCCGAACGCACCCACGTCTTTCCAGCGTTGAGGCTCAATCCCCAATCCCTCTTGCTCGAGATTGGCGAGAAACGATTGAGGATCGAGCACCTTGAACCAAGAAGACACGCTGAGATCGAGAGCCTGGACTTCGGTCACCAGGCTGGCGAGCGCTGGATCGCTGGATACCGGCGTGGGCACCGCGATTGGATAGAATCCGCGCCTCGACTTGGTCTGAACGTCGATGACAACTCTGTTCGGCTCGGTAGCCCACGACGATGACGACGGCTTGGCCAGCAATAATGACACCAACGCAAAGGCGAATGCCGGTGCCAGGAACCGCGCCAGTGGCCTCTTCTCACGGCGGAGATGGCTCGCGCTCGTGCTCGTGCTCGTGCTCGTACTTGAATTCAGTAACGATAGGGGACGCATATTCCTCTCTTGACGAGTAGCTCGTGCAGATGCTCCGGCACCGGCTTTTCCATTTCGGAAGTCTGTTTCAGGCGCTGGGCAACGGCGCGGTTGAACGTTGCGTTCCTGCTCTTGTGCTCTGCATCGACGGTACGCTCGATGATCTTGCCAGCGCTGTCGAGACGCACGCAGCCAAGAGTCAGAAGCCCGGTATCGGCAACCAACGAAGGGACGACCAGCTCGGGGTTCGTCGTCATTCGGCCGACTAGCTCGGCCACGTAGGGATCGCCTTTCGCCTCCTCGAGAGTGCCCCATTCGCTGCCGTCCTCGGCACCGGCACGCTCCTCGGGGTCCTCGCCCTTGCCACCGGTATTCTCACCGACTTCGTCGGTCTGCACCTGGCGGTACTTGTTGAACACCGCTTCGGGGTCGATCTCCTCGGTGGTTTTCTTGGCCTCGCTGACACGACTCTCCTCGAGATTCCTGGCCACCCCAGAAGCCTCGGCAGATTGCTGTTTGACAGTCCCTTTCTTGCTCGGCAGGCTCGTCTTGCGTCCGGCGGCCGAGCTCGCTCTGATCGCGAGCCCGGCCTCGATGCTCACGAACCCGTCGTCCTGCAGCGCTGCAACGCGGCGGGCCACGTGGCGACGGTCGAGGATTCCCATACCCCAGACGCCACCCATGACGCCAAGGTGTACCAGCAACGTGACGGCGATACCCAAGCCCCGTAGCTGTGACTCCTTCATTGAGGTACTGGTTCCTCTTGCCCTGACTCCAGTGGATCGGTGAGCATCATGAGCCTGGCGACACCCGCTTTTCGCGCCAGTGCCATCGCCTTGAGAACGAGTCCATATGCCAAGTTCTTGTCTGCCTCGATATAGAGCTCCTTCTCGGTCTTGATCTTCTCGTTAGTCCTCAGCTTGATCTCGAGGTCTTCCCAGCGCAAGGATGCGCCGCTCAGATAGAGGCCTCCACTCCTGTCGATGCTCAAGATCAGACGGCCCTCGTCGCTGGGCAACACCGATGCCTCTGCCTGGGGCAACTCGAGATCCACCCCGGTTTGCAGCAGCGGTGCCGTCACCATGAACACCACCAGAAGCACCAGCATGACATCGACCAGCGGCGTCACGTTGATGTCGGCATTCAGATCGCCACTCTTGCCTGCGCTCACTGCCATGGCGAGCCCTACTTGAGAAAATTCCTACGAACGATGTTGAGAAAATCCTTGGAGAACGTCTCCATCTCGGAGCCCAGCACCCTGGTTCGACGAACGAAGTAGTTGTATGCCATGACCGCCGGGATAGCGGCAACCAGGCCAATGGCGGTAGCGATGAGAGCCTCGGCAATGCCGGGGGCAACCGTCTGCACTGACGCGCTCTTCATTGCCCCGATCGAGCGAAAGGAGTTCATGATGCCCCAGACGGTGCCAAACAAGCCGATGAACGGCGCCGACGATCCTGTGGTCGCCAAGAAAGGCACCATCGACTCTAGCCTGGTCACCTCCTTGAGCTGTTCTCTGGTGAGGGCCCTCTCGATGTTCTCGAGATCGCCTTCGCGTTCGCCGCTCGCTCTCTGCAACTTGGCTAGCTCGGTGTAGCCAGCCAGGAACAGGTGAGATATCGGGGAGCGAGCAGTAGTCTGGGCATGCTGGTAGATGGCCTCGATGTCACGAGAGCGCCAGAAGAGCTCGAGAAACCGCTCTGTTTCCTTGGTGGCTCGAGCCAGAAAGAAATACTTGTAGCCGATGATGTACCAACCAACCAGCGACATGAGCAGCAGGAGCGTCATGACGCCCTTGACTACTCCCGAGGCGCTGGCGATCAGCGACCAAGTATCGAGCTTGCCAACTGCGGCCATCGCCACTGATAGAATCGCTTCCATCCGATTTGCCACTCCAAGTGCTAGTTCACGTGCGAAGTTCGCGCTCCCGCGCCAAATTCCCGGTTTGGCGAGGCCGATCATAGACGCGAGCCACCTGCCGTGAAAGACCGATCTTCGTTTCTGTAATCCGGAATCCACGACGACCTTCCTCGGGGGCCTGCCTTGTCTGTTGACCACCGAGTTGTTTGGCGGCATTCTATTAGCTCGTCGATACCGTGATGCGCCTGCCGAGGCGGGCATTGGATTAGTTACGGACCAGTGGTCATGCATAGAGAGCGACTAGCCAAGAGCAGGTCCCCGTGGTGGGCGTTGGTGCTGCCTGCGGTGTGCTCGCTCTCGGCCACCAGTTGCGTCGACGTCCACGGAGGTGCCGTCGAGCTCAGCTGGGTCATGCGCCGCCCGGACGGTGAGCAGACCGAGTGCGTCGACTGGGGATTGACGGGGGTCAGGCTCGAGCTCATGCAAGTCGTCGACGAGAAGCCAAACGAGAAGCCAAACGAAAAGCCAGACGGTGGAGATCAGCGACAAACCCGCTATCGCCCAACCAGCCGAGAGGGATGGCCCTGCGAGCTGGGACGGGCAAGTAGCAGGTTCGACGTACCGCCCGGATCGTGGGCACTCAGGCTGATCGTTCTCTGCGACGCTGCCGACGGCGGGCCTCCGACCAGTGTCAGAGTGCCCGACTCGGTCGTGCGCGAATTCGTCGATGGCGAGGTCGTTGAGCTAGGGGCTCTCCTCATTACGGTCGATCGTTCCACCGCAGATCAGCCTTGCAAGGCACGAACGTCAGGTACAGGTTTCAAGAAGAAGGTGTCCGATCGGATGTGCCGGGCGCACCGTAGCGACCCGGCCTTCTCGCAAAACGAGCGAGCAGGCCGGCAAGCGGGAGCCGGCCACATTCGACCGGCAGAGGCATGTTTTTTCCAGCTTTTCGAAGGAGGAATCCAGACATGAAGCGGCTAGTAGCGGCACTGGCAGTTGTCATGAGCATCCAGGCAGGCGGATGCATCGTCGAAGAAGTCGATCAGGAGCGAATAGCTGTCTCGTGGAAGCTGTATCAGGGCGGCTACGAGATGGAATGCGCAGCTCTGGGCATCGACACGATCAATATCACCTCGACCTCCCAAACCACCGATGACATCTTCGTGGACATTTTCGACTGCGGCGACGACAACGGACTGACCGCATACCTCGACTGGGACACCTACAAAATCACAGCCGAGGCCTTGACCTCGGCCGGAACCGTGACAAGCGAAGAGGAGATCACGCTGACGCTCGATGGTAACGAGGTGAGCGCGCCATCGGCGGCGTTCACGTTCTTCTTCCTCGGCTACAACGTGAGCTTCGCGGTCGACTACGGCAATGCCGGCGGTGACAACTGCACCGACAACGGGGTGGTTCAACAGACCGTGTTCCTGTCTTTCAAAGACGGCGACCAGTGTCTCGACGCCACGGTGAGTGGAGTCGATCAAACCAGCGCCGCCTTCGAGGTCGATACCTGCGAAGAGCCTGCGCTCTGTATGGCTAGCTCGGTGACGCAGACGATAAAGGACTTGCCGATTGGCGACTACACTCTGACCATTCACGGACTGAAGGGTGGAGTGAGCGATGACACCGCGATTTGCTACATCAAGACGATGGATTTCTCGCTCGACGGGACCGAGCCCGACCTCGACGTCACCCTCGAAGTCATCGCGGTTCCGTTCGACGACTCGCTCGACGACAACGACCTCTGCAACATGAGCAAGCCAGGCAGGTAGGCAGGTAACTAGCGGCCATGAAAAGCAGGAAAGCAATCGCTATTCGATCCCTCTTGCTCGGAACGCTCTTGTTGCTGGCTGGAATAGTGACTGGAGGCTGTGGCCCGGAGGAAGGGGGAGTCTACCGAGTTTCATGGAACGTCAATCAGGGTGGGGAGAGCAGTAGCTGCCGAGAGGCTGGAGCACGTACCGTAGGAGTCGTTTTCCGCGAGGTCGGAGTCGAGACGAGCAACGAGAGCAAGTTCTCCTTCGGCTGCGAAGACCTCGAAGGCGAGACCGGAATACTGCCGGTCGGCTACTACACTATCGAGGCTACGCTCTACAGCGACAACAAGACCGCGCTCGACACTGCTGGCCCTTTTGCGGTGGATCCCATCCTCGTCGACGGGGCAGTGGTGACTCTCCCTGCCATCTTCTTCGCAGTGGAATGACAAGCTTGCACGCTGCTTTGGAC
>JAZDLZ010000923.1:0-4987 GCA_043801535.1 Pseudomonadota bacterium | reverse complement strand
GGAACTAGGGACAAGGAACCAGGAACTGGAACAGCCCCCCCGGTACGGCTCGCACCTGAATAGGCGGCCGGAATCCCGGATCAAATCAATCGGTTGGCCACCGTCGATCGAGCAATCGCCGTCGACTCTCCGGGACACACCGACCATTTCTCGGGATCTTGCTTTACAGTTCGTAATCGTGCTCGTGCTCGTGCTCGAAAACACTGCGCTTTCATCCCGGCCAAGGGTAGTGTTCGGGCGAGAGAGTGTAAAGCGAGTCTGACCGGTCCCTCCCGATGACGCCTATTGAGCCCCGAGAAGCGTCCCCGGAAGGATGGACCTGCCGGCAATCAATGCCTTGGCAGGCAAGCGCTTGCGTCCGGGAAGCTGCAGCTCGCGGATCATCACTGCTCCAGTACCGCACGCCACCACCAGACCATCGGAATCGACGCCCAGTACCTCGCCTGGCTTTCCCTGTCCAGGAACCACTCGGGGCCCCCAGATCTTGAGCGTTTCGTCGTCGACCGAGGTAAAGGCGCCGGGCCACGGATCGACGCTGCGAACCAGATTTCGCACGACCACCGCCGGACGGCTCCAGTCGACGAGGCCGTGTGCCTTGGTCAGCATTGGTGCGGAGGTTGCCAAAGAGTCGTCCTGGGGTGTCTCGACGAGGGTTCCAGCCCGCAACCGTTCCCAGGCAATCAACATCAGCTCCGCCCCCATCCTGGCCAGACGCTCGCTCAAGGTGCCGGCAGTGTCATCTTCGTTGATGGCTGCCCGACGAGCGAGAAGGACTGGCCCCGTGTCCATGCCGGCATCGAGCTTCATTATGGTGATGCCGGTCTCGGTCTCGCCATCGGCAATCGCCCACTGAATCGGCGCGGCGCCACGGTAACGGGGGAGCAGCGACGCATGGACGTTCAAGCAACCGTGCACCGGAACGTCGAGGACCGCCTGGGGCAGTATCCTGCCGAACGCGACTACGATCGCCACGTCCGGTGCGAGACCTGCCAGGGTAGCGGCAAAGCTCTCGCCACGCACCGAACGCGGCTGCAGCACCGGCACACCAGCCTCCATTGCCACCGTCTTTGCCGCCGGTGGCGCCAGTCGCTGGCCACGACCTGCGGGCTTGTCGGGCTGAGTGACGACCGCAACGACGTTCTCGGCCGCAATCAAGGCCCGCAGCGTCGGAACAGCGAAATCGGGTGAGCCAAAAAAGACAACACGGGCGCGATTCACTGGTGTTCTCTCTATTCGCCGCTCGATCAGCGAGCGACCACTGATCGTCTTGAACCCTTCCCCGCTGCGGAGGACCTCGGTTCGTCAGTCTTCAGTCCTTGAGGTTCTGCAGATAGGCAGCGCGCACGCGGTCGTCACGGAGAACCCGGTGAGCTTCCTCGAGGACGAATCCGATTTCGCGGATCTCGCCTTCGAGCTCCGATCGGATATCGGGAGAAAAGGACTCCTCGGCGTAGTCGTACCTGGCCGCCTCGTAGGCACGTCGCACCTCGAACGAAGTCGCGTCCCGTCTCACTCCGAGCACGGCAAAGTAGTCTCCTTCCGTGACTTGGGCGTACTTGGCGAGGATGCGAGCGCGATCGATCGTGAGATCGCCGGCAATCCACTGCGGTTGCGCCTCGGAGCTATCGCCCGAGCTAGTGATTTTGGTGATCGACATGGGGCTTCCTTTGTCAACGACGCGCGCCAGCTTGAGCGCAACCAACCAATAGGCAAGCTGATAGACCGCCGTCTCATCGAGATGAACGGCGGCAACTACCTCGGCAATAGTGTTGTGGCCGTTGGACAAGTCGATGACCTGGCGCTCTCTGGCTAGGAGATCGATCCTGGCAACTGCTTCGGCGATCTCGTCGGATCCGAACGGCTCAATGGTGGCGGTGGCTGGACCAATCTTCGCACGCAGGCGCTCGATTCCGAGTTTTCGCCTGATTCCCTCGTGAGCCAGTGCCACCGGGTGAGCCGAGAGACGAATCCGCTCGTTCTGAGCCCAATCGCCAGGAGATGCCTCGTAGTCGCCCGATTCCCAGGCAAACAACGAATAGATTATGTCCTCGAGGTGCCGGCGCACCGCCTGCGCGAGCTCGCGCTTCTTCAAGAAACCCATCTCCACCAGAATCTCACCCATGCGGCGTCCGGTGTCGGTCATGACATCGCGGCTCTTCGCATACTGCTCGCGCGTTATCTTTCCCTCGCGATAGAGCAGGTCACCCATCCTGTCGTAGGGAAGGCTCGAAGTTGCGAATACCGGCCGGCCGTCCTCGAAGAAAACAGCCTTCTCTGCTCCGTCACGGCGAAAACAGACACGGCCGCGGAATCTCTCCCGATGAAGGCGAGTAATCAGTGCAGCCATGTCTTCGGAGGCAAGACTCCCTTGCCAGCCGACGGCGGGCGCAGCAGCAGCCGAAGCTCGGGCGAAAATGCCGGCAGAAGCGCCACCGGAGACCTCGGCCGAAACTGCGACAGCCGGGATTCCAGAAGAGGCCGCGGCGACGGCGGGACTCACGGAGGCCGCAGTGGCGGCGCTCGCGGCAGTGTCCACGGTGCAGCTCTCGTCTGCTGCTGCGGAAGCTCGAGCGCCCGCCGCAACGAAAGCCTGCTCGGACTGTGCTACATTTGACGGTTGGCACTGCGACCCCGGCGCTCCAGACGAAAAGGATGCGCCTGGGGTGGAAGGAGACACTACAGAATCGCTGATCACGCGGGTCTCTTCCGTGGAGCTGCCCCTGCCTACTCCCCATTCGTCGGCTTCGTCTTCTTCGTCCTCGTGGGTCAGGATCCGGGGAAACACGATCTCGTCGGTCTCGCCCGCTTCCGCTTCTGCTTCCGTGCCCGTGCCCGTGCCCGTGCCCGTGCCTGTTTCGGACTTTCCCTCGCCATCGACGACTTCGATGGTGACCTCACGCTCGCCGTCGTCGAGAACAATGTTGCCCGACTGCAGCTCGAAGTCGAAACCCTGTTGAGGGCTGGTGCTGGACTGCCCACTACCACCAGTGGGTGGTGCGAAGCTCGACTCGAGATTCTCGCCGCCGCCTTGATCCATAGTAGACGACGACCACAGCTCGATTTGCCTGGCCAAGTCGTCATGATCCGAGCCCGCGATCCAAGAGTCCTTGCGCTCAGACGGCTCCATTGGCGTAGTCGTGGCTGCTTCGTCGAAAACGTCGCCGGGCAGACCCCACAGCTCGTCCGCATCGATTCGGCTCGATGCTCCTATGGCGTCGACGTTTTGCTCTTCGGATCCAGCGTCGTGCTCGCTCTCCGAGCCGACGACCTCGATCTCGTAGTCGTCCTCCTCGGCTCGGAGAGTGACCGACTGGCTTGTCTTCCCGGGACAACTCTCCGTCCCGCTCGTCTCCTCGGCCACTATTGCCTCTTCGGTCACGACTACTTCACCACCATCCTCTCGCCCCGTCTCTGCGCTTTCCCTTGCCTCGACCGGCGCCGGCGCCGGCGCCCGTTCGAATTCCCGTTCCTGCCTCTCCGCCCATGCCTTTATCTCTGCCCCTAGCCGAGACGTCGACTCTTTGGTCGCATTCGTCTCCGCCACGCCCACTGTCTTCGCCCAGGCCTGTGTCTCCTGCTCGACCGCCGCCGCAGCGTCGACCGCCGCCGGTATCTCCGCTCCACCCTCGATCTCGATCTCAACATCCGCGTCCGAATCCGCTCCCTCCCCTGTCATCCCCTTCGTCTCCCATTCCGCTCCCAGCTCAGTCTCGATGTATCTCTCTATGTCCGCTCTCTTCCCTATCTGTTTCTCTCGGTCTCTCTCTTCCTCGGCAGGCGCCCCGGCCTCTGTCCCTGTCTTGGCCTCCGTCTCTATCTTCACCTCGACGCTCGATCCGGCGCTCGATCCGGCGCTCCCTCGTGGAGACTCAGAGACAGCCTCCGCTTTTTCGCTCGCTCGATCCGGCGGAACGAGCAACTGCTCGTCGAGCGCTCCAGCGATCGCAGGCCCGAGATCATCATCGTCGTCGTCGTCGAGCTCCCAGCTCAGATCTCGACTCCCGCCGTCCTGGTCTGGGCTCTCGCGGTCCGCAGGAGACACCTTTTCATCGGCTCTCTCCCCTTCGTCAGACTGATCTCCGGCGCCAGATCGATCCACCTCCGCCGACATCTCGGGCTCGTCCGGAGGCTCCTCGGCATCGACCTCGACTATCCGCTCGATCTCTGGCTCGTCGGGATCGTCGATCGTATCCTCGTCAGCCAATTCATCGTCGACCCGCTCCTCGGTCTTGGCAAAAGACTCGTCAGGGACCGCGTCTAGAATCTGTCCAACGGCATCTTCGATCTGGGCAAACGCGCTCGAGACAATCGCGTCGATACGGGCATCGAGCGCCATCTCGATTCCTCTGTCCATCCCCGTCTCCACGCCCGTCACATTGCCCATATCCACCTGCCGTTCACCGTCCGGCTCGATACCCGCCTCATAGCGGCGTGCCACGCCAGACTCTATTCCTGCCTCTCTCCCTACCTCGGTTCTCGCCACTGCCACCCGTGCCGTGCCAGCAGCCTCCTCATTCGCAGCAACGTCGCCGGCGACCACGCCTCCCGGCAACGAATCGACGCCCTCTACGAAACCCAATGCCGCGGGCTCCACACCACCGCCCAACGCCACACCTTCGGCTCGCGCCTGCGACAGACGACTTGGGCTCGCCGCCGATGCCACCTCGCCAGGATTGTTTCCCGGCGTGACGACCTGCGCTGATGACGTGTGCGTGGCAGGCGACGACGCCGCGTGAGCTCCAGAGCTCCCAGCAGACGCCTCTGGCTCCTGGTGGACAAGAGGCCCTCTGATGATACCTGGACGACCGCCAATCCTCCCGATCTCCCCGGAAACACCACCTCTTATTCCAGCGGCAACTCCGGCATCCGATCTCACTACCGAGCCTCTTGGTCCTCCAACACAAGAGCGCACCGCGAAAACCAGCGCTTTCTCGCTCGCGGGCCACCGCAAAAAACGGTCGGCACCGTAGGGAACTGCGTCGAGAGC
>JAZDLZ010000922.1:0-3798 GCA_043801535.1 Pseudomonadota bacterium | reverse complement strand
CCTCTCGAGCCAGTGTCATTCGCTGGCGGCACTGCCGTCGCCGGTGCCGCTGCTCCTGCTGCCGTTGCCGTTGCCGTTGCCGCCGTCGTCGCGGCGGTTGGATTCTTCGGTGCGGCGGCCGTGCTGGACGCGTTGCCTTCCGTGGCTGGCATTGCCGACGCCTGGATAGCCGGCGTGCCACCGGCTGTCTGGGATGGTGGCGTCGAGACAGCGCCGTCATCATTGTTTGGCCGAGCCGTCTCGCCGGGCAGCGGCGCAACTGGCGGCACGGCCGGCGTGCCTGTCACCGTTCCGCCAGTCGTTGCGGTGCCACTGCCAGCCTCGCCTGCTAGTCCCGTCGCTGCCGGCGCCGGCAACGACTTGGTAGCATGGATGGCTTCGGGACACCGTTGGCCGGCCGAGGAGCTTGCCGAGCTTGTTCCCCAGCCGGTGGCCAGTCCGAGGACGGCGACGAGCGCTCCGCCGGTCACGAATCCAGTGGCAGCCCAAGTCCAGCGCGGCCTTGCCTTGGTGGCCGGCAGCGGTTTGGCAGTATCGAGCTTGGCGCTGTCGCCCGTGGCAGGCTGGGCATCCCGAGCTCGGTCTCGCTGCCTGCCTGCTTGGATGACGTTTCGCTCGCCGGAACGAGAGCTCTCCTCGATACCGAGGTCCCAGCCGTCGGTGTCCGACAAGCGAGCGTTGGCACGAGCGATAAAGTCATCGAGGGATTTCTCGATCAAGTTACTTCCTTGAGGATTTGCGGCGGCCTCCATCGCTGGCACACTTCCCTTTCCGTTGGTCTTGCCCGAAGAAGCGCCTCGGTCGCCTCCAGGTTTCTCGGCCTCGATGTCTCGTCTGTTTTTCGACACTGGAGCTCCTCCGCCTGGAGTAGTCATGGCAAATAGCACCTGGGAGTATACTTTTCACCTACTTCCCATTCCACGGCTTTGGTTGTCAAGATAGAAACCTATCGTCTCGGGGTCAGAGACGCTATTATGCCGACCCCAATGTCAGAGCTCCCCCGAAATCGTCCACATCGGCCCGATGGAGACAAATATTCCGCCACCAGAAGGTCACCCCGGGAGACGAACCGTGCTGGTGTCGCACGGTCGGAAAGACAGCCCGGTTTTCGACGGCCATTCCCTGGCCCACCTGCATCTGTCCGACGGAAGTCGGACGAGCCGCACGAAAGAGAAGGGACGGGAAAGCCTTCTCTCGAGCGAGATCGCGACCGATACGGGATGCGACGGCCAGATGGGCACAATCCCGAAGGAAGGTATCACGACGACCGCCCTGCCGGTGCCGCATTGACCGGCGCTCGCGATTCGGCAAACAATCCGGCAAACAATCCGACAAACAATCCGGCACAAAGGCATCATGACGACGGCCAGCGAGAACGTGGTCGGATCGACGGCCGTGATGCCGCCGGTGCAGTGGTTCGGCGAGGCACAATCAGGCTTCCCCCAGACGTTGCGACTCGAGTGAGGCTCGGGCATCCCTGGATCTATCGCGAGACTCTTGGTGCTCGACCCTTGCGCGAACGAACCGGCGGAATCCTGGAATTGGTCGATTCGGTGGGCAATTTCGTCGGGAGAGGTCTATTCGACGAAGAGGGATCGATAGCGATTCGGGTTTTTAGTAGAGACCATGCCGAGGCGATAGCCGCAGATCTCGTCGCTCGGCGAATTCGGGAAGCCGCCGCCATTCGTCGCCGGTTCCTGGCTCCGAATATCAACGCTCATCGGGTAGTGAACGCGGAGAACGACGGCTTGCCAGGGATCGTTGTCGATCGCTATGCGGACTACCTGGTTGTCCAGCTCTTCACTCCGTCTGTCTTGAGGCTGAGAGAGAGCTTGCTCGATGCACTCTGGGCAGAGTACTCACCGAAGGCAATCTACGAGCAACACCGTTTCAAGCCGGTGTCGCCCGATGCCCCGCGTGGTCCGGCTGAGCTGGCTCGGGGCGCGGTTGCTCCGGTCGAGCTCGAAGTGAGCGAGGGAGCCCTGCGGTTCTGGGTTGACGTGACTGCACCGGTTTCGACTGGCCTCTTCTTCGATCTGCGCGGGGGAAGAGAGACGATTGGCAAACTCGCCGCGGGTCGCAGAGCTCTCAATCTATTCAGTTATACCGGCGCGATCAGCGTGTATGCCCAACACGGCGGGGCCAGCCAAGTGGTGGCAGTCGATGCAATGGCCAAAGCCCACGCTCGTGCCCGTCGCAATTTTGCCCTGAACAGTCTCGGCACTGACAGCGCCGAATTCTTGGTCGGCGACGTATTCAAGATCGTGGACAGGTTTCGCCAACGAGGACGACGCTTCGATCTCGTGGTGCTCGATCCTCCGGCTTTCGGCACTTCTGGCCGGGGGCGAGCCTTCGCGGCCGGCCAGGATTATCGCGAGCTCGTCGAGGCGGTTTTCGGCGTTCTCGAGCCTGGCGGACTGCTCGTCGCCATCTCGACTACCCACAAGATTTCTGCCGAAGAATTCGATCGGGCGCTTGCCGACGGTGCTGCTCGCGCCCACGGCGAGCTCCGGATCATCGAGAGAGGCTTCCTGCCGCCCGACTATTGTGTCGCTCCAGGATTCCCAGAGGGAAACTACCTGAAGTTCGCGGTGGCGGTGCGAAGCTAGAGCACCGATCGGTGCTCTAGTCGCCGTCGTGGCGGTTCGTTCATTCTTTCTCGGGAGGGACGGGATCTCTTGCTTCGGGCACCTCGATACCCAGCTTTTCCAAACGGTAGCGAAAGCTACGGAAGGTGACCGACAGCAGTCTGGCAGCCTCTTTGCGTACGCCGCCAGTACTTCTCAGCGCCTTGGTGATGATGTCGCGCTCGAAATCGGCGAGGGCGCGGTCGAGATCTATTCCGTCTGGCGGAAACGCCGTGTCCTTCGCGTTGGCCAGCTGCGCTGGTTGGCGGGACCTCTCCAGTGGAGGCAACGCTTCGACAGTGATTCGATTGCTGGTCTCCAGCGCTACTGCCCGCTCGACGATGTTCTCGAGCTCGCGTACGTTGCCAGGATAGTCGTAGTTGGTGAGAGCAGCCAGTGCTTCGGGCGCAATGGCGATCGTCCGTTTGCCCATTTCCCCGGCATAGCGACGAACGAAGTGTTCGAGAAGCAATGGTATGTCCTCTCGCCGCTGGCGCAGCGCAGGGAGATGGATCTCGATCACGTTGAGCCGGTAGTAGAGGTCTTGGCGGAATGCCCCGCGCATTGCCTCAGCCTCGAGATCGCGGTTGGTTGCCGCGATCAC
This sequence comes from Pseudomonadota bacterium, assembly GCA_043801535.1. Taxonomy (GTDB): domain Bacteria; phylum Myxococcota_A; class Polyangia; order Haliangiales; family SHYZ01; genus JAZDLZ01. Next base: position 567 of record JAZDLZ010000922.1, on the reverse strand, counting down.
TCGGACGTCGATAGGTCGTTCCTCGATCCCGCCAACGGGCTTGACCTTTCGTTCCTGGAGGACTCGGAGAAGCTTCACCTGGAGAGGAGAGGACAGCTCGCCAATCTCGTCGAGAAACAAGCTGCCAGAATCGGCCGCCACGAATAGGCCGTCCTTGGCGCCGCTGGCGCCGGTGAACGCACCTTTGGCATAGCCGAAAAGCTCGGATTCCAGCAGCGTCTCCGGGATCGCCCCACAATTGACGGCAATGAAGGGGCCTTGTGCTCGTGGTCCCTCGCAATGGAGCGCGCGGGCAACGAGCTCCTTGCCGGTTCCGCTTTCGCCAGTAATGAGAATATTGGTTCGCGTTGGCGCGACTCGACGGATGAGATCGAACACCCGCTGCATTGCCCCGCTCTTGCCCAAGAGCGAGGCGAGTCGGTATCGTCCCGAGACCTGCTCGCGCAATTCGGCGTTGGCGCGAACGAGCGCCTGACGTTCGAGCGCCCGGTCGATGACTACCGAGATCTGGTCTATCTTGAAGGGCTTGGTAAGGTAGTCGTAGGCGCCCTCCTTCATTGCCGTGAT
>JAZDLZ010000907.1:0-5797 GCA_043801535.1 Pseudomonadota bacterium | reverse complement strand
GGGCAAATCCGCACCAGCTCCTCGATCACGCGCTCGAGGCGGACTGCTCGCGAGGCCTTGAGCAGGATCCACTCACCCGGTTGGGTCCAGGCGACCAGCGCCTGTGCAGCCAGCGTCGGATCGGAGGTGACTACCATCCTTGGCAGTCCGGCCCGCAACGCGCTGCGCGCAGTGTAGCGGACCAGGCTGCCGAACGCTATCAGCCGATCCACGCCATGCTCGACGAGCACGCTGCCGATGGATGCATGCTCTGCAACTTCGGCATCGCCGAGCTCTAGCATGTCGCCGAGCACGGCCAGCGTTCGCGCGCCTCCTGCCAGTCCTGCCAAGGTCTCGAGCGCGGCGCGCATCGACGCCGGATTGGCGTTGTAGCAGTCGACGAGCAAGTTGCGCCCGCCGACGCTGGCGATTTCGCAGCGGTGCCGGGCCGGCTTGGCAGACTCCAAACCACGAGCAGCTAGCTCCAGATCTACGCCAAGCGTGACAGCCACTCCCAAAGCACAAGCGGCATTGAGCGCATTGTGACGGCCAACCAACGGAACTCGGCAAGTCACTTCCTGCTTCTTCCCGGCGACCGTGACGTGGAAACGCGCGCTCGTCCCGCCCGCACCGCACGGGACGACCTCGACGAGACGCACCGTGGCGCCTCCTCCAGCCTCGGTGGCTGGTGACGGGCACGGCTCGACGGGTTGCCGCTCCTCGCCAGCTGCCGGATCTGCCTGAAGCCCGAAGCCGACTCTCCGCGCGGCCTTGACTTTCGCGGCAGCGAGCGCTGCCAGGCGCTGGTCATCGCCCGGGAACACCGCCCATCCTGGTTCGCGCAAGTAGCTCCAGATCTCGCTCTTTCCGCGGGCGATGGCATCGACTGAACCGACGATGCCGAGATGGGCGACTCCGGCGTTGATCACCACTCCGACGTCAGGCTCGGCGAGCTCCGCCAGGTAACCGATGTCGCCGAGATGGCGCATCCCCATCTCCACCACCGCGAAGCGATGGTGCTGGCGCAGCCGCAGCAAGGTCAGCGGCACCCCAGTCTCGTTGTTGAGGGATCCTTCCGAAGCAAGCACCGCGTCGGGACCAGCAACTCCCCGCAGCATCGCGGCAATCATGTCCTTGGTCGTGGTTTTCCCCGACGAGCCGGTAATGCCAACTACCCTCGCGCGGTGGCGGCGCCGCACCGCCCTCGCCAGCTTTCCCAGGGCAACTCTCGTGTCGGGAACCACCACGACGGTAGCGGCGGCGGCATGTTTCAGCTCTCGGCCGGCTTCGGCAAAGTATTCGCGATCGACCACCACTGCTGCCGCTCCCGCCGCCACTGCTCGATCGCAGTACTGATGGCCATCGTGGTGCTCGCCGCGAATGGCAAGGAATACCTGACCCGGTACGATCGCTCGACTATCGATCCCGGCGGCAGTGAAGCGCTCTTGCCGCCGCAGGACTACCTCTCCAGAAACGGCAGCAGCTAGCTCGTCGAGCGCAAGCCATTCATCGCCTCGTTCTTCTTCTTCGTGTCTGTCGTATCCGTCGTGTCTGTCGTGTCCGTCGCCAGGAGATGATCTCGGCTTCTCGCATCCCTGGTTTTCTGGCGTCGACTGTGCAGACAGCGCCGTCGGGGGCCGGGGACTGTCCGGCGGCGACTCCGCTCCGAACGCGATCCCGACCCGCACCGGCTGCGTGCCTGCTGGCGTCGTTGATGTGGCCGGCGTCACGGCTTCGGCGAGCTCGGCGAGAACCGCGGCGGCTTCTTCGCGATCGTCGAAGTGAATCTTGGTCTTGCCGATGATCTGATAGTCCTCGTGTCCCTTGCCCGCGATGAGCACGATATCGCCCGCTCGGGAACCGCCGATCGCCAATCGGATCGCCCGGCGCCGATCCGGCTCGACAACTACTTCCGGTACTTCCGGTACTTCCGGTACTTCCGGTGCCTGCGCTTCCCGTGCGTGCGGCGGCGCTGCCAGCCCTCCCCGTGCTTCCCGTCCGCCGGCCTTGTCCACTCCCTCGACAATCATGTTGATTATCGAGGCTGGATCCTCGGTCCGCGGATTGTCCGACGTGACGATGGTCAGGTCAGCGCCTTCGGCGACAATCCTGCCCATCTGTGGCCGCTTGGATTTGTCGCGGTCCCCGCCACAACCGAAGACGACTACTAGCCTGCCACGGGTGAGCGGTCGCAGTGTGCGAATGACCCGGTCAAGCGCATCCGGGGTATGCGCATAGTCGACGAGCACATCACCACACCTGGCATTGACGGCGACGCGCTGGACGCGTCCGGGAACGCTGGAAAGATTGGCAACGCCGGAGACAACTGCCTCGTGAGGAAGCTCCAATGCCTCGGCTACGCCCACTGCCAAGGCAATATTGGCAATGTTGTATTCACCGAGCAGGGTCCTGGACAGCACTTCGATCGGACCACGCGGAGTGCGAATAGTGGCCGCGATCCCCTCGAGGGTCGATTCGGCCTTCACCACCACGACATCGGCACGGGAATTCCCAAGCGACACTCGCAAGCGCCGCGCTGGCTGCGGCGCGCGCCGCAACAACGCTTCCCCGTACCCGGACTCGTCGTCGACCATCGCCACCGCGGTGCCATCCGCTGCCAGCCGTTCGCCATACAGCCTGGCCTTCGCCTCGAAGTACTCCTCCATCGTGCCGTGTATGTCGAGGTGATCCTGGGTCAGGTTGGAAAACGCGGCTACCCGAAAGGTAATGCCCTCGAGGCGGTCCATTGCCAGGGCAGCCGAGGACGTTTCCATGATTGCGTGGGTACAGCGCGCCCCGACCATCTCGGCGAGCAGGGAGTTGAGAAGAATCGGCGTCGGAGTGGTGAATGGCGCGGGAATCTCTCGGCCACCATATCGGTAGCTCACCGTCCCCACTATGCCAGGCCAGGCTCCTGCACGGACCAGCACCGATTCCAGGAGATAGGTAGTCGTCGTCTTCCCGTTGGTGCCCGTTACTGCTGCCATCACGAGCTGGTCCGCTGGTCTTCCCTTGACCCGCGCCGCCATCAGGCCGAGCGCGCGGACACTCGATGGCACGACAATCTGGGTTACCGAAACGGCGAGCTCGCGCTCCACCACGACTGCCGCTGCCCCGCGTGCAACTGCCGCTGGCACGTAGTCGTGCCCGTCCACGGTAAGGCCGGGCACCGCGACAAAAACATCCCCTCGCTCGACTGCTCGCGAATCGTCGCGGACTGCCGAGACGTCGACAGCGGCCTCGCCAAGAATGCGGGCGCCAGGGATATCCGTCACTAGCTCGAGTAGCTTCACGGTACTGACCTCATACTGTATAGCAGCGTAGTCGATTGTCTAATCTTGATTCGTCCCAAATACCACTCGACACACAACCGATTTCGCAGCCCTGCCCGCCGCCGGAAACTGGCTTATGGCTGTTCCCGATCCCTCGATCTCGATCCGAGCTCCGGCCGCCCGTGCAGCCCGTATCGCCCGTTTCATTCCCATCCCCGCGAAATCTGGAATCACGACGATTCCCTCCTCGAGCTCGGCCAGTGGTTCCTTGGCACCCGCACAGCCTTTGGTACAACGGGTCACGCCGGTCGTGTCGGTCGCGCTGCTCCCGCTGCTCCCGTTGCTCCCGTCACCCCAGTCACTCGCCTCGCTCCCGCCGGATGCTTGGCTCTTTTCGCTTCCGCTGCTCTCACTGCTCTCACCGCTCCCACCGCTCCCGTTGCTCGAGTCGCTGATTGACCCGATCGCACCTGCCAGGCCTGCCGAGTCGGACACGTTCAACAAATCCGCTGCTGCGTTCCCCGGGCTTGCCGTGTCTGCCGCGCTCGCCGAGTCCTCCAGTGCCTTTGATCCAGTCCGTTTGTCCGGGCCGCCGCCCCCTGCCTTTCCTGCCAGTATTGCCTCGGTTCCGGTTCCCGCAACCCCGTAGTACTTCAGGGTCTCCTCGGCAACACGAGCGAATACTGGACCGGCCACCTCGCCTCCGTAGTGCTTGCCGCCACGCGGCTCGTCGATGATCGCCACGATCACCAGACGCGGATCCTCCACCGGGACAAACCCGACGAACGAAGCCAGATACCGATCGGCAGCGTAGCGACGAGTGCGCGGATCGAGCTTGTGCGCGGTACCGGTCTTGCCAGCAGCGACGAAACCCGGAATCCGGATCGACTCTGCTGTTCCGCCAGGCTCGAGAACGGTAGCGAGCATCGCCGCCATGGCCTTTGCCGTGGTGGCTTTCATCACCTGTTTGCCGCCGGACCACCCATGCCTCGCCGGCGACTCCCGATCACCGCCCTGCTCAGCATCCTGCTTGACGACTCGCGGTGGATTGAGGACTCCGCCATTAGCGATCGCCCCCATTCCGACTGCCAGTTGCAGCGGAGTGACCAGCATGCCGTAGCCAAAGGCCGCGGTTGCGAGCCCAATTTCTCCCCACCCCTTGGGATCGCGCGGGTCGCGGACGAACCCCGAGCGTTCTCCGGGCAGCTCGATGCCGCTGCGGGATCCGAAGCCATAGCGCCGCAGGGATTCGGCCAGCCGTTCTTTTCCCAATCGTCGGGAAATCTTGGCAGCTCCGACATTCGAGGAGTACTTGATCACCTCGCTCACCGAAATCACGTCTTCGCCGTCGTGGGTATCCCTCACTACCTTGCTGCCGATTTGTAGCCGTCCCCCTTCGATGTCGATGCGATCGGAGGGCCTGACCACCCCCGCGTCCAACGCCGCAGCCACCGAAAACACTTTCATCACCGATCCCACCTCGTAGGCGTCGGTGACTGCCAGATTGCGGACTGACCCTCTCTTGCGCGGATCGTTGGGGTCGTAGGAAGGATGAGTGGCCATGGCAAGCACTTCGCCGGTTCGCGCCGCCAGCACCACCACGACGCCGGCCCGAGCTTTGTGAGCACCGACCGCGTCGAGCAGCGCCTGCTCGGCGGCATACTGGACAAAACGATCGATCGTCAGAACAACCGTTGCTCCGGCTGGAGGTCGTTCCGCCATTCCCTCGGCGAGCACCATCCTGCCGCGAGCATCACGCAGGGCTGGAACGAACAGGCTCTCACCGCGCAATTGCTTGTCGAGACTGTACTCGAGCCCCTCCAATCCCTTGCCATCCATGCTGGCGAAGCCAAGCACGATACCTGCCAGTGTTCCGCCGGGATAGAACCGCTTGGGCTCGGGTGCGAGGGCAATGCCAGGCAGCTCGAGCTCGCGCACTCTCTTTGCCTCCTCGGCGGAGACACGGTGTTTGATCCAGACGAATCGCTTCTCCGAGTCGAGTCGGGCGGCGATCGACGCCCGATCCAGATCCAACACCTTCGCACGGGTGATCGCCGTCTCGTCGATGTTCTCGATCTCGCGGGGGTTGGCAAACACCGAGTCCACCATGATGCTCCCGGCGAGCTCGACGCCATTGCAGTCCCTTATCGACCCGCGCGATGCCTGCAGCTTCACTACTTGCAGGTACTGCGCCTTTCCGAGCGCCCGCAGCCGCTCCCCATCGCCAATCTGGACAGACCACGCCTTGTAGCCTACCGCGCCAAACAGGCCTGCCAGAATCCAGGCAGCGCAAAGGGCACGCAGGCGTACCCAGCGCATAGCGGCACGAGGGCCAGCCACGGCCGCCTTCACAGTCATGGAAGACCAGGAGCCCCGAGGCTTCGAGTCTCGGCAGAAGCGAGAATCTCGACCGGCCTTAGCACCCTGATCGCAGTCTGATCGGGCCGAGCCATACCCAATCTCTCTCGGGCAATCCGTTCGATACTCTGCGGCGTGCGCAAGAGCGAGAGCTGCAGTCGTAGTCTGCGCTGCTCCTCTTCGAGCGC
>JAZDLZ010000875.1:0-3402 GCA_043801535.1 Pseudomonadota bacterium | reverse complement strand
GCAAGAAGGGGGATGTCTTCGGCACGATCGCGGAGCGGTGGTACTTGCAGCGACACGACGTTCAAGCGGTAGAAAAGGTCGGCGCGGAATTTGCCACTCCTCACATATTCTTCCAAATCTCGATGGGTCGCTGCCACCACTCGTACGTCGACCTTTCGATCGGAGTCAGCACCGACCGCCCTTACCTCTCCAACCTCGATCGCGCGCAGGAGCTTGGCCTGCAGCGCCGGTGCCATGTCGCCAATCTCGTCCAGAAACAGAGTTCCGCCGTCCGCCTCGACGAACAGCCCGCGCCGCGCCGCCAGAGCGCCGGTGAAAGCCCCACGCGTGTGGCCGAAAAGCTCGCTCTCGAGGAGCGACTCGGGAAGCGCCGTGCAGTTCACTATGACAAATGGTCGTTCGCGTCTGGGCCCTTCGAAGTGCAGAGCCCTGGCAACCAGCTCCTTGCCGCTGCCGCTCTCGCCACGGACTAGTACGGGTGCCGGGGAAGGTGCGACGCGCTCGATGAGATCGAATAGCGTGCGCACGGAAGGGCTGCGGCCAACCATGGCACCGAAGCAGGAACGTTCGACGGCGATTCTCTTGAGCGCGCGGTTCTCGTCCCGGAGCCGACGATCGGCGAGCGCACGCTCGATGTAGACCAAAACCTCCTGCAGCTGAATCGGTTTGGTAAGGTAGTGAAAGGCTCCCCGCTTGATCGCTTCGACGGCTGTATCAATGGCTCCGTAGGCAGTCATTATCAATACTGGCAAGGTGGAGTCGATCGCATGAATTCCGTCGAGGACATCGAACCCGTCCACTCGCTCCATGCGAAGGTCGGTCAACACCGCATCGGGTTGCCGGCCGCGAACCAATACCAGCGCGCTGGCTCCGCTATCCGTCACGTCGGTGGCGTATCCCACCTCTTCGAGTTGATCGGCAATCGCGCGAGCCATCTCGAGATGATCATCGACCACTAGTATTCGCGGCTTGGCTGGCATTGGGGTGTTTCTCCTAGACTTCTTGGATTGCCCTGGATTCCCTGGGCCTGGGAAGACGCGGTCGGCCACAGCACAATCACGCGCGTCCCACAGCCGGGCTTGCTTGCGAGATCGATTTGCCCGCCGTGGTTGCGCACGATCTGGGCCGCGATGGTGAGACCAAGTCCCGTACCCTGGCCGCGTTTCTTGGTTGTGAAGAACGGATCGAACACCTGTTGCACCAGCTCCGGCGGAACGCCGCAGCCCTCGTCGGAGACCACGATTCGGACGTAGGACGAGGAGGATGGCGAGCAGTCTTGCGGCTCGTGGTGCGCCGCGATCCGCACGGTCCCACCATTCTGGCAGGCATCGCACGCATTCAAGATCAAGTTGACGAGGACCTGCTGAAGCTGGTCCGGGTCAGCGGCCACCAAGGGTAGGTCCGCTGGAGCTTCTGCTTCCAGGGACACGCCGCGCCGCTCCGATTCGAAACGGAGCAGCTCCACTGCTGCTCGTGCTCCCTGGGCAACCGAAACAGCCACCACCGTGACAGGCTTTACTCGGGAAAAATCGAGGAGCTGGCGGATGGTGCGGCTCACTCTGTCGATCTGCTCGACGATGGTGCGGGCCCACTGGGTCTGTCGATGGTCGGGCTCAGTGCGAGTCGACATGAGCTCTGCTCGGGCTCGAACGATGCCAAGCGGCGTTCCAATCTCGTGGGCGATACCGGCGGCGAGCACGCCGACCGTGGACAGCTTCTCGGCGCGAACGAGCTGGGAAGCGAGCGAATGGACTTCACTGACGTCGTCAAACACGAGGATGTCGTGTGCGTCCGGGAACCGCGTCTCGAGGGGCACGGCGTGCACGCTGTACCGCCCCTCCGAACCGAAAAGCGCGAGACGCTCTCCATGGAGGCTGTGGACTCGCCGCTCGCGATGCGTCGATTCAAGGAGAGAGCCAATTGTGGCTACCACCTCGGCCGGCGCCGACGGAAATGCTACTGACAGATCTTGCCCGATCGCCGTCTCCGGAATGCGCTCGCGCAGAGCACGGTTGACCGAAGTGATGCGGCCGTCTTCGGCGAGGACAAGAACGTAGGCAGGAATGTTGTCGAGGACCTTCTCTGCCTTTTCGTGGGCGTGAGCCAGCTCCTCGGCATGGCGCAGGCGTTCGCGCATGGCAATTGCCTGCCGCGATCCCATGACGATGTAGACGGCGAATGCCAGCAGGCAAATGGCGATCGCGCCGGAGATGACGCCAACCCGAACAGCGATGGCGCGCTCCTGCCGATCTAGCGTGCTGGCCGAGCTCACCGTAGCGATTGCCCAGTGCCGTCCACCGGCAATCCATACTGGAGAGTAGGCGGCCACGACGATGGCGTTGCCGAGGCCGAGCTGTGTTGCTTCCTTCTTGTCCATGCGAATCGTCCCAGACACACCGTCGCGCATGTGCTGTAGGAGCCTCTCCAATCCCTTGCTTCTACCCGAGAATTCGGAGATGCGCCGGATTTCCTTCTCGAGATCGGCGTCGGTGGCAGGTGTTGGCTGACCCTGAGCTCCCAGCATTATCTGGCGCGTTCCCGGGTATTCAGCGAGTAGCTTGAGATCGGCGATGAACGATGCTCCGTCGACAGCTAGAACGATTGAGCCAGCCAGGACTCCCTTGCTGCGTGCTGGGAAGGCAGTCGCGAATACGCGATACCACCGGCCATCGGCAACCGACACCGGGGGCGAAATCTCCACCTGCCCGGGTTTCTCGACAAGCGCACGTCTCGCCACGCTCCTGATTTCTGTTGCCAGCTCTGGCGTGGCGACTACGGAGCCGCTAGCCGGATCCACGACCTCCAGCTCGCGGTTACCAGCCGAATCGAAGACGAAGGCCATGTGATAGCGTCGGACTACTGCGAGAAGCGCGCTCAGCTCCCTTTCGCGGTCTACATGGCTACTCGCCGAGTAGACAAGTTGCCCGGCGAATACCAGATCCTCGCCAATGTCGGCGACGTCCCCCTCGATCTCGCGAGCAGCCTTCTGAACCTGGGCCAGGCGTTGGCTGGCGAACTGTTGGAGCAATGCTATTCGGTCTCTCTGAACCACGCGTACGACTGCGGCCGGCGTTCCGAGAACGACAACGAGGACAACGACTGCAAGCGCGACCCGGCGAATCATCTGGTCTACTACGCTAGCCTACTACGATGACGCCCAACCAGGGTCGCGGAACTACAGCAGCAACGATGGCCGCGCGCGGATTGACAGGCGCTTTTTTCTGCCCCAATTGAATCGGTCCTCGGTTTCGGGAAAGCGATGCATCGGCATCCGAGCTCTGCAACGATCGTGCACTGACAGGGACACCGGCTGAAAGCGGAGTCGGGCCGGCTGGGCTCGGCGAAATGCGGTGTCCCGTGTTCCTGTCTCCCTGATCCGGCGCTAGCGCGCCTCAAGACCAC
>JAZDLZ010000851.1:0-7578 GCA_043801535.1 Pseudomonadota bacterium | reverse complement strand
GATCCTGCTCCGAGCGCAGTCCCGACCCCACGACGATGGCCGTCGCTGTGCCTGCGTTGGCCCATGGCGCATTCCTCCTGCCACATGAACGTCCCGGCGACGAACGTAGGTGGCCGCACAATCATGGACGATCACACCCCTTGCCATCTTTCCCCTTGACCTTCCTTTGTAGCTCGAGCGCTGCGGCGTTCGCCGGCTCGAGGCGGAGCGCTTCGCCGATGGCACGGCGCGCCGCGGCGACGTCTTTCTTCGCCAGATACGCTCTCGCCAGGGCAGTGTGGACCTCTGCCGGTCGCCGCGGCGGAGGCTCGCACACCAGCGCAGCCTCGAATTCGCGGATGGCCGAGTCGATCTCGTCGAGACCGAGGTGTGCCTCGCCGATGGCGAGGTGCAGAGCCTCGTCGTTCGGATTGATGAAGAGCGCCATCTCTCCGTACTCCCGCACCTTGGACCACCGTTTGCCTGCGGCATGCTTCTCGACGAGCTTCTTGAGCGGCGGATAGTCCATTTGCTCGAGGTAGACGTAGCCTTCGAGCTCGCGGATCGCGTCTTCGTCCTCGGTGCCGCTGCGCTCGTAGAGCTCGGCGAGAAGCAGGTACGGCTCGCTCTGCTGGGGGTCGAATTTCTTTGCCTTGTCGAGCTCCTCGCGGGCGCGAGCCAGGTCCTTTTCCTCGATTGCGATCCGGCCAAGATAGAGGCGAGCCTGGTAGCCGTCTCCACCGGCTGCGACCAGCGCACCCAGCTTCTCCTTGGCGCGCTGCGTCTGGCGCTTGCGCAGGGCGATCGCTGCCTGCGCGAAGAACGCGTGACGGCATTTCGGATCCAGCTCCAGAGCCTGGGCGGCAGCGGTGGCTGCCTTGTCCAGGTCGTCCTCGGCCAGGTATCCCAACGCCGCGCTCGCGATTGCGGCTGGGTCTTGCGGGCGCGCTGCCGCCTCGGCCGCCAGTTTGCTCGAGTCCGCATAGTCTCCGAGCCGGACGTGGAAACTACCGCGATAGCGCTCGAGCCGTTTCTCGAGGTGCGCTCGCAGCGCTTCGTCAAAGGCCGGCACTTCGAGCCCGGTCGTTTCCCTGATGACAGTGGCCGTCGTCTTCCCGTCGCCAAAGAGGCTGAGGGCGTTGGCTACTCGCCCGAACCCCCACCGCTCGACGAGAAATTCGATTGCCAGCGAGGAGACGTGATAGGCCACGATCATCTGCTCGGTTCCGCGCGCGTGAACGAACATGGTATTGAGCTCGGCCACCGACGGCATCTTCCCGGCGGCAATCTCTAGCCATACGTCGAGATCGTTCTCGCGTCGCCATTCGCGGCGCGCCCTGGCCGTCTCGTATTCGGAGAGCCCTTCGGTGAACCACCTCGGCACTCGGGAGCGCGAACGCTCGATCGCAAAGACGTGGGCGAGCTCGTGCCACAACACCATGCCCCAGTTGACCTTGCCCATTGCCGGCGAGAGGGTAGTGATGATCCGGCCGAAACACACTCCCAGCGCTCCCAGGTTGGGCAAGCCAATGGTGCGAACGCTGTAGTGCTCCGCCTCGCTGAACAGCTCCACTGTCACCGGTGTTTGGGGCGTGAACCCGTAGCGCTTGCTCATATCAGCCATGGCTCGCTCGAGGAGCGGCACCGCATAGCGCTCGATGATACTCCGCTCGGCTCTGGGAATTCGGAGGCGCAGCTTGGACAAGTCGATCGTCTCGTAGTCTCTGGGGATAATCTCCTCGAAGAGCTTGAGAGTGTTGTAGGCTCGCACGTTGAACGGATCCTGGTCGAACGCCCGGCCAAGATGATCCAGCCCTTCTTTCTCTTCGCCGAGCCGCAGGTAATCGATGGCGAGGGCAGCCCTGGCGATGTGGTAGCTCGGGTCGACGCCGAGCGCTTCCTGCTCGAGCTTGACCGCTTCTCGGTAGCGGTGCTCCTTGACCGCGAGCTCGGCAACGGTGTGGTAGAAACGAGCGTAGCGCGGATTGAGCGCCAGCACTGCCTTACGTTCCGTTTCGTAGCCAACCCGATCGTCGGTGAGCCAACGGAGAGCAGCGAGGAGCGAGCGAGCGCTGAGGTCGGCAGGGTTGGTCGACAGAATTGCTGCCAGGGTCTTCTCCGCCGGACCATACTCTTGGTTGTCGATCTCTATCTCGGCACGGATTGCCAGGGCTGTGGGGTGTTCGGGATATATTCCGAGCGCCTTGTCGAGGTGCTGCATTGCGCCGCGTACGTCGTAGCCCTGCTCTAGCTTGACGCGCGCCATCCCCGCGTGGGCATCGGGATGGTGGGGATTGATCTTGAGAACCTCGGCGAACGATTGCTCGGCATAGCCTGCCGCGTATTTCTCGAGGAACAGCCAGCCCCACTCGACGTTCGCCTCGAGGAGAGCACGGTCGGCTTTCACTGCGTCGCGGAAGGTGTCGTTGGCGTCCTGGTAGGCGCCAAGCTCGCGGGCGGCGATCGCCACGTCGAGAAGCTGGCCGGCGTTGCTCTGATCGATGGTGCCGTTGTTGTACTCGTTGATCAGCCGCTCGAATGCCGCGATTGCACGATCGCTCTCGCCAGCAAGCGTGTAGACCAACCCGAGCCGACACCTGGCACGGAAGTGGCCAGGGTTTTCTCGTACCGCTCGCTCGAGCAGAGCTCTTGCTTCCGCGACCCGACCGGTCCTGGAATAGACCTGCGCCAGCAATACGTTGGCGCCGGCAACCACCGCCTGATCCTTGCTCTTGGTCGCCTTGAGAGCGACGGCCTCGGCGCCGGCGTTGTCTCCAACCATCAGCCGCGCATTGCCGAGACGAATTGCCGCCTGCCCCTGTCCCTGCCCCTGCCCGGATCGCGTGCCTCCTGCTTTGCGATACTCCTCGGAAGCACCCTGATAGTCACCGTGGAGAAGCTTCTCGTCTCCTCGGGCAAGGTCTGCCAGCGCAGGCAACGGGGTCGCGACAAGAAGGCCGACGTAGAGCATCCCCGCGAGGACGATCCGTTCCCTCGAGACGCGACCCCCGGCAAGGAGCCTGTATCCCGGAGCCCGAGGCGATTTGTGTGCTGCAAATCCCACTCGGCCCGGCCTAGTTCCGGCTAAGCAAAAAAAGCGACAACCCTGCGATGCCTAGTCCTCCGCCGGCACCCAAGGAGGAAGCCGCTGCAACGTCGTGATCCATGGTAAGAAGGATACCGCCGAGAATCACTGCCGCCACTCCGAAGCTGGCCGTCCATCTCGCCACGGTATTGGGGCACCCTCGCTCCTTGCTTGCCAAGGATACCCAGCCAACGCCAGCGACCGAGGTAGCTGGTCCAGTACGGGTTGCCAGCGAGACTACCGACAGGGTGGAAGACGCCAGCGCCTCGTTGAGCGTACAGACTGGACAATTATCGGCGAGCTGGGAAATCGGTGTGCCAGTATGGGTATCGACTAGCGTCAATACGAACGCGTAGCTTGGGCCTTCCGCGGAAATGCGGGCAACCAGTACCACCCTTACCCCAATCTTTTCGCCGACCGCCGAGAGACACGGACCGAACGAGCACCCCTCCGGCGCATCTCTCTTCACCAACTCGTCGAGCACCTCGCTTCGCGGCACCACCTCGAATCCGGCGCCATGCAGCCCTTCTTCGAGGCTGTTCTCGAAGCGAGCCTGCACCTCGGGCGCCACCCCGGTAACGACCACGTCGATCAACCCGATCCGTTCCGCGGCCATCGCGCTCGTCCACGGGAATAGCAGTATCAGCAACATCGCCGTCGCCGTCGCCGCTACTGCCGCTGCCCGCATTGCTTTCATTGGCGCTGGTTCGACAGGAAAGCGCAGCGATGTCTGGTCACACTCCCATGCCTCGGCACGGCTAGATCTCGTCACACTGTTCGAGAAACCGCTTCATGAGTCCGTCCACCATCAGGTTCCGTTCCGTAAGGCCATGGCGTCCAGAGCGCCAACCATTCTGCAATTCCTCGTACTTACCGCGGGCATCAGCGATGAGCTGCCGGTAGGTTCCTACCTTTTTCACGATATCCTTTTGATTGCGAACAAAGTAGGTAACGAGAGAAGCAGCAGCGGCAATGCTCAATACCATGCCAAGTGGGCCGCCCAGGGCATAGCGCAACCCAACCCGAAGAGCCAAGACCAGCGCTGCACCAATGGCCAGCTTCTTGGCACCAGTTCCCTCGACGACACTGTCCTTGGCCAGTGACAACGCTGTCTGACCCGAGGCGATCAGCAAGGCCACGAAGTTTCCTTTGCGGGCAGACCACCCCCGGTCGTAGTACTCCTTGATTGCCACCTTCAAGAAGCTGTCGAATTCTTCGTAGATGCTGTTGACGCTGGCTGGTGGCCTGCTGGTCGCCGATTCCTGGGTAGTCGATCTGTCGTCGGACATGCCTACACCGTAGCACCTACTCTATACCGATGCCGGTGTTTTCGTCACCATGCAATGCTTAGTCAGGGGGCGGGGAAGGATCGGATCAGCGTGTCGCCTTCACCTCGTTGGAGAAAACGGACGACCCGTGTCCGAATCGGTAGGCCTTTACCCGGAACCAGTAGGTCGTCCCCGCCACGGTTGTGCGATCCACGTAGCCTCGAGTGTCTCCCTCGGTGTCGGCAAGCCGTGACCAGGTTCCGGGAGAACCCCCCTGGTCAGGCGCGCGTTCGACCCTGAAACCACTCTCCGTCTGATTGACGTCTTTCCAGGTGAGAACCACCAGCTCGCCATCTATCGCGACCGCCAGGGCAGACGGCGCTGCCAGGGTGGTCCGCGCCACCGTTTGGTTGGAGAAAGCCGAAACAATGCTGCTGGTGGCCGACGCTTGGACTCGATACCAGTACTTGGTGTCTGGCTGCACTTGTTCGTCGTCGAAGGTGGTAGCGTTGGCCGTTGCCTCGGCCGCGCGAAACCACACGTCGGCGCCGTGTCTTTCCGATGCCCGCTCGATGTAGAACGCGGTTTCGGAAGCGCTGTGGTCGCTCCACGAGAGGGAAATCCGGTTCGCGCCGGTAGCGGTTGCGACCAGGTTCGTGGGCGGCTCGAGCTTGGTGGCGACGAGCGTCGGTGCCGAGTGCGACGAGCTTTCTCGTCCCGCAAAGGCGGCAACTCGATACCAGTAGCGCGTACCCGATCGCAGCCCCTCGTCTGAATGGTCCTGCACGTTCGCGGGGACCCGTCCAATCTCTGCCCATGCCGATGGTGCACGATTCTGGTCCTCGGCGCGTTCGACGACGTAGCCCTGCTCCAACTGGCTGCGGTCCAGCCACTTCAGCTTGACTTGCGTCGGTGAGACGGCCGTGGCGCTCAGCCCAGACGGCGGGATCAGGAGCGTGGAGGCTGTGACCGCTCCAGAGTAGGCAGAGGTTTCGGCGCCGTCGTAGCTGCGGACCCGGTACCAGAAACGACCAGAGCCCAACAAGAAATCGGAGTACTTGGCGCGGCTCGCGTCGAGCTGTACCACCTCCTTCCACTCTCCGGGCGCGCCACTGCTGTCGGCGGCACGTTCGAGCCTGAAGCCTTCCTTGATCCGGTTGTCGTCGATCCAGGCGAGATCGATCTGGTTGTAGGAAACCGAGGCAGCCCACAGACCGCGGGGAGCCGCCATCTTGGTCCTGACCCGTACTTCTTCGGAAGCGTCGGAGCGGGCTTGCGCGGACGCCGACTGCGGGGCAGGAGCCTCGGTTTGGAGCGGAGGTACGGTTCTGCCTTGCTTGGGCTGGGCAATTCGCCTTTCGGGGACCTTCGGAGACCTGGCCTCGTCGGCAAAGGAGCGAGCTCGATACCAGTACCAGGTGCTGGCATGAAGCCGGGAATCACGGTAGCGATTGGCGTTGGCTGCAACTCGACCCACTTCCTTCCAACTGTCCGGGGCCCCCTTCTGGTCGGCGGCGCGTTCGATGACGAAGCCAGTCTCCTTGAAGCTCGAATCCTGCCAGGATAGCTCGGTCTCGGTCGCCGACGACGAGGAAGCTGTCAGCTCTCTTGGCGGAGCCAGCATGGTAGCGATCTCCACAGGTGGAGAAGGAACGGAATCGCCCTGGTCGGAGAAAGCGATCGCCCGATAGCCATACCGGGTGTGCTCCAGGAGCCCGTCATCGACCAGGCTGGTAGCGTTGGCGCCCACCGTACCGACCGCGACCCAGGACGACGACGCCAGGAGCGGGCTCACCGTGCGCTCGACCCGAAATCCTCGTTCTCCTCGCGAAGCATCCTGCCATTCGAGGCGGACCTGAGTCGGCGAGGTGGCGCTGGCGCGAAGGCTCAGGGGTGATGCCGGTATCGAGGTCGCCTGCACCGTGGCCGACGGGAAGGACTCAGTCGTCGCGCCAGTGGCAACGACGCGGTACGCGTAGGTCGAGCTCTCCTCTACCTTGGTGTCGAGAAAACGGGTCGCATTGGCGGGCAGCGTTCCGACCGATCGCCACCCTCCCGCGCCGCCTCCAACGGTCGAGCTGCGTTCCACGCGAAAGCCGCGCTCCTGCCGCGACCCATCCTGCCACCGGAGCTCGAGCTGCGTTGTCGAGATCGCCTTGGCGATGAGCTCGACGGGCTCGGCAAGCGGCGCGGTGCTGACGGCCTCGGACGATGGTGCGGACAATGACAATGGTGCGGAATCGGCTGGCTCGGCAAAGGCACGGACGCGATACGCATAGGTGGTGCCTTCGGCTACGGCACCGTCGGAATAGGAAGTTGCATCGGCAGGGGTTCGAGCGATCTCCACCCACTTGTCGGGGTTCCGCTTTGGGCCGCGGAGCTGGCGTTCGATGATGAAGCCACGTTCTGCTCGACTCGTATCCACCCAGCGGAGACCGATCCGCATCCCTGCCTCGGCTGTGGCCACGAGATTGGCTGGCATCGCCAGCGGCGAAGGAGGCGAAGGAGGCGGCGTCTGCTGCTGCGGAGGCGAAGAGACCGGCGCGGCTGCTGTCTTGGATCGATTGAGCACGAACGCAGGCACAGCATCATTGCGGACTTGGGCATCGGAGGCGTCCGATTGTGGTGCCTTGGTCGAGCAGGCAGACCCAACCAGCAGACAACACATCGAGCCCAGACCGAATGAAACAGAATCCCGTGCTCCGAGTCCCAGTCCTATCCGTTTCCCTTGATGATGACAATGCAGTTGCATGGCATTCCTTTCGGAAGTCTGCAGCGGCTACCCTGCCACCCGATTGCATTCACAAGCCTAAACATCTTGACGGAAGTTGTCGATCTTTCAGCCAAGGGAGGAAGGAAGAAAGAGAGAAAGGGAGGGAGGGAGGGAGGGAGGGATGATGCGAGGGATGCGAGGTTGACCGGAAGCTTCTCAACTCAACGCTGTGGCGAAACGAATTGCCGTCGAGTTGCTGTTGCTTGGTCTGGAGCGTGGGCTCGTGACACTGTCTAGATGCACACTTCGAGGTAGCTCCCGATCGACACGTTGAGCGTGTAGGTATTCAAGGACGAGCTAAAGAGCTCACTATCAACCACGATGACGTACCAGCCGTCCTCGGTGACCGGGTAGTTGATAAACTCGTTGTTGTTCACCGCCGTGCTCGAGCAGTACGCCGTGAGCTGGGTGTCGCAGCCCGTGCACACGGACTTGTAGAGACCCAACACTGCCGACCAACCGTTCACGAGCGA
>JAZDLZ010000820.1:0-3352 GCA_043801535.1 Pseudomonadota bacterium | reverse complement strand
CTGGGAGGCGCGCATGGAGGCACTATGCCGCGCTGAGCTCGAGCAAGCACATGGGCGAATTCGGGCTGTCCACCGAACAAGGCCAGGACGAGCCCTGCATGTCGGCAATGTCCTGCCTGGAGGAACGGGGTGGACTGGGGGAAAAGTGAGGATTCGCAGGATGGTGCGAGGACGCCCCAAGAATGACCCTTCCTCGCCTGAGGAAAGGCAAGCATTGGAGAGCCTAATCGACAGGCTTGGCGGCGTGACCAGTACTGCCCGATTCCTCGAGTGCAGCCCCAGCCTCGTATCAGCATATCGAACGGGCAAGTACGCAATGTCGAGCCGAATCAGGGAGGCAGCACTGGACTCCCCGGCCAGTCTTGCAGGAAAAGCCTAACAGATAGAATTACTTTTTGGTTTTTCCTGCAAGACTGGCCATTGAGACCATTCTGCTGCTGCTCATGCTCACGCCAGCTCGATGCACAGCTCCGCCCTATCCTCCGCGTCTTCGAGAAACGCCGACTTCGGTGCGGCGGCGTAGTTGTTACAAAACCTTCGGGGGTGGGCTGAGCTCGAGCAAGCACATGGGCGAATTCGGGCTGTCCACCGAACGAGACCAGGTCGAGCCCTGCATGTCGGCAATGTCCTGCCGGGGGGAACGGGATGGACTGGGGGAAAGGTGAGGATTCGCAAGATGGCTGGCGGAAGACCAAGGAATCATCCGACATCACCCGAGGATAGGGAAGCTCTTGAACAGGCAGTCGAGCGATTCGGTGGCGTACGTGCATTTGCCCGATTCCTGGGATGTAGTCCGAGTCTCGTGTCAGCGTATCGAACCGGTCGCTGTGCATTGTCGCGCCAGATCCGGGAGAAGCTGAGTACTCCGGATTGTGCAAAGAACCCCTATTAGGAAGAGTACCCATAAGGGGTTTCTTGCACATCTTGAATCAGGGGCCGGTGCGGGGAGGTCTTGTCACCGTCTTCACTTGCGAGTCGGCATGACTCATTGCGGCCTGACGGGTAGGCAAGAAGTCCGGGTGAAGGGGGCAGCGTGATTCGGCGGGCAGTCGCTTTTTTTCAGAATTCGTACTTCGGCGTGTCCCGTTTCGGAAGTCGGTGGGCTTTACAGGTTTGGAGCCTGAAAAGCCATGACCGAGCAATCGTTCGAGTGCCCCAAGTACAGCCCCCTTCCCGGTGGTAGGCGTTGCCAGCACTACGATGGCAAGAGAGGCTGCCACCTGCCCGGAATGCTCGTCTGCCGAGAATGGCAGCGGGTGAATGGCCAGAAGCCATTGCCGGCGGCGCGGGCTTGCCAGGCGCCGCTGGCGCTGCCGTCTGCTCCATCCACAGCGGCGGTCGCACAGACGCCGGCAGCGACCGCGGACCGAGACCTCTTCGGCAATCCGCTGCCCGAGCTGCCCGCGAAGAAGCGGGCGAAGCAACGGACTGATCAAGAGAGGCAGGCGGTCGCCATGGATCCGCCCGCCGTCGCTGCGCTGCCTGCTCGTGTTCGTCCTGGCTTCACCACCGAGGACATCGAGTCGTTCCGAGCCATGGGCGTCCAGGTCTGCGTGCATTGCGAGACCGTCGGCGACGTTTGGCTCGTTCCTGTCTACACCGGCCTGCCGCGCAAGGAGATTACCCCCGAGCATTTGGCAACCATCGTCGGCGTGCTCGAGGCATTCCCCGGATCGCGGGTTGCGGTCTTTGACCAATCGCCACCGGAAACACCGGCGGCAGAGAGGAGTCCAGAATGACCCAGCTTCGCAATGAACACCTGTCATTCAGTCGGCTGACTCGCTATGAGAGCTGCCCCCTGTCCTACTCGCTGCACTACGTCGAGAAGCAGCAGGCTGAGCCAGGCATTCCACTGCGGTTCGGCAAGGTCATCCACGCGGTCCTCGAGCGCTTGCTTCGACGCGTCATCGACGAGGAGCGCGTGGGACCGCTTTCCGAGGTGGATGCCATCGAGCTGCTGCGGGAGACCTGGACGGCAGAGAGCCTCACTGGGATCGAGCTCTTCCAGGAGGGCGTCGAGATCCTACGGCGGTTCGTCCGAGAGCAAGGCGTTGTCGACCACCGTGATGTCATTGCGGTCGAGAAGGAGTTCGAGATGTCGGTCGGACCGTTCAAGGTTGTCGGCTTCATCGACCGGGTGAACGCGGTCGACGACCAAACGATCGAAATTATTGACTACAAGTCCAACCACCAGCTCTTCGCCCGCGAGGAAGTCGACAGCAGCCTGCAGATGAGTCTGTACAACATCGCTGCCCGCCAGCTCTGGCCGTGGGCGAAGAAGGTCAAGCTCTCCTTCTGGATGCTGCGGCATGGCATTCGCCAGGAGACGGAACGGACGCCAGAGCAGCTCGATGCCGCCCTCGCCTATGTGGAGACGCTGGGCAGGCAGATCGAGACGGCGACTGAGTTTCCGGCTCGCCTGAATGCGAATTGTCCGTACTGCGATCACAGAGCCGGCTGTCCTGCCTACGCGGAGGCGCTCGGCGGCAAGCGGGCGTTCGTCTGCCAAGACCTTGCCGACCTCGAGGCGGTCGCCAAGGAGCGCGAGGAAGTCGCCCGGCTGGCGAAGGTGCTCCATGCCCGCAAGGAGGAGCTCGAGAGGATTCTGAAGACGCACCTCCAGGACAAGGACGAGTTGGTGCTCGGCGGCATGAAGTACCGGATGTTTAACAACGCCAGACTCGAGTATCCGTTGGCCGCAACGATCGAGAAGATTGGGCAGGCCACAGGTAGATCCTGGAGCGACTTGGTCGGCGAGCTCGCGGTCATCGACAAGAAGTCGCTGGACGGCTGGCTCAAGGTTTTTGCCAAGCAAGCCGACAAGAGCCGCGTCATGCTGCTCAAGGCAGAGCTCGAAGCGGGCGCGCGCAAGACCTTCGTTCCGAGGTTCTGGGCAGCGGAGGTGGCAGCATGAGCGCCAGGATCGTTCAAATCCTCGCTAGGCTGCAAGGAGACGAGGGGGTAGTGGTGGAGGCCATCCTCGATCGAATCGTTCAAGGGCGGGCCGTCTACGGGCCTTGGCGCGTGAATGACGGGCGGGACTACCCAGAGGAAGCGTTGGCCGAGGTTATCGATGCCCTTCACTACTGCGCGGCTGAGCTCGTGCGCCTGCGCAGGGAGCGGGACGAAGCCAGGCCTGACACTGCTAACCGCCGCCGCCGGCGCGTGTACGTTTGCCATCCCTATGGCGGCGATCCGGAAGGCAACAGTCTCTGCGTTGCCGGTATCTGTCGCTCTCTGGTCGAGGCAGGCTTCATGCCGATTGCCCCGCACCTCTACCTGTCCGCGTTCATCGACGAACGCGACGAACGCGAGCTGGCACTCGACCTCTGTCTGGATCTAGTGGCCGCCT
>JAZDLZ010000817.1:0-3632 GCA_043801535.1 Pseudomonadota bacterium | reverse complement strand
CATCGGCATCGGCATTATCGGCATCCTCATTATTCTCATCCTCGTCCTCTTCTCGTAGGTCATCCCGAGCTCGGCTCACCCGGCTCGATGGATTGCGGTGACCGGTTCGAGGCGCGATGCTCGGATCGCGGGCCACATCGCGCTGAGACCGCAGACCGCGGTGAAGCCCAGCACCGCACCCACCACGTGCTGCCAAGCTACCGACAGGTGCAGCACGTCGCTCATCAGGATCGCCTGCACGGCGTCGTACGGCACGCCAATGGCCGCAGCATCGATTGAGCACGCCAGGATTGTTCCCAGCACCGCACCCACCGAGGTGCCGGCCAAGCCGAGGAGCAACGCTTCGGTCAGGAACATCAGTAGCACTCGGCTACGAGTCATGCCGATGGCTCGGACAGTACCGATCTCGTTGGTGCGATCGCGCACCGAGATCCAGGTCGAGTTCATGATCCCGACACCAATGATGATCAAGAGAATGCTCACCAGGATAATCGAGAGCCCGTCGATTGCCCTTATCACCCACAGCAAGAACGAAGCCTCGTCGCTCCACACCGTCAGATCGAGCTTTTGCCCAGTCCAATCCTCGCCGGCCACCGTGTCGAACTTCATGAAAAACGGCTGAGGCTCGTGATCCATCAGGCGATAGCCCTTGCTCTCGTACACTCCGCGCAAGTGACCCATGACTGCCTCCGCCTGGGACGGGTCGCGCAGATAGAGCATCACCACACTCGAAGTGTCGTCGGTGATCTGGTACAGCTCGCGGATGTCCTGTTTGGGCAAGAACAGGTTCCAGTTGCTCATGAAGCCAAAATCCTTGGCCACGGCAACCACGGTGACATCGATGGTATTGGTGCGTCCGCTTCCAGTCGGAGCGGTGAGTGTCAGATAGTCGCCTACTTCGATGCCGAGACGTTTGGCCTGACTCGCGAACACCAGCGCGTTGTGCGGCTCGGCGAGCTTGTCGAGGTTTCCGACGACAATATCGCGGCCACCTTCCTTGTACTCCTTCTCGGCAGCGAGACGAACCACGCCGCGGAACCGCTGCTCCTCCTCGATGTCGATGCCGGATGGCGAGACAAAGAGGCTGCTCTTTTCACTGATCACCTTGACCCAGCCACGACCTCGGTCGACCAGCGACTCGAGACCAGGAGTGTTCTCGGCGGCGATCTTACGGATCTCGTCGATGCCGACCACGATCGGGATGGCGTCGGTCACCTTGTTCTTGTAGAAACCGGCAACGTTGACGTGTCCCGACATGACGGCGGTGGCGTTGTGAATCATCGTTTCGCTCAAGCCGCGCGATAGAGACATGAGCAAGACTAGCAGCATGGTGACCAGACCCAGCGCAGTGCCGAGGAGAGCCGTACGCTTGCGCGCTTGGCGAAGGTTGCGCAGGGCGACCGTCAAGTATATGCCCATGTTCGCTTACTCCTTGGGCTGCATCGCCACCACCGGCGGAATCCGCGTGGCGACGAACGCCGGATAGAGGGTGGCTACCAGGCTCACCGCCATGATGATTACTAGCCCTGCCACCACGTTGCCAGCACCAACGGCCGGGAACAGCCGTGGGCCGGAGAACAGGAAGACCAGCACATCCGAGTTGGCCGGAATACCGACGGTGCCGAAGTACTTGATGGCACCGACAGCGAGCCCGGCTCCCAGACATCCGGCCAGAACGCCGAGCACGATCGTCTCGAGCAGGAACAGGGCGAGGACGAACGGCGACTGCGCACCAATGGCTCGCATGGTACCGATTTCCATCACTCGATCCATGGTGGCCACCACCATGGTGTTGTTGATGATGACCAGCGCCACCAAGAAGATGATGAAGAGCACCACATAGAGGACCATTCGTACCAGCACCACGAACTGGCCGATCAAACCCGACGCCTGTTGCCAGTCGACGACCTTGAGATTGAGGTCGTTTGCGGTGGCTGCCGCCGCCACTGCCTTCTTGCTCTGCTCGATCTGCCGTGGGTCGTCGAGGATGATCGCCGCGTGCTGCGCCATGCCGTGGTCGATCTCCTCCTTGGTGTAGGTTGCCGCTGCTGCTGCTTCTCGTGCTACCGCGCCGAGATCGGCGGTGCGCAGCTCGTCGAGTTGCTGCGCTGCTGCCGCCGCCTTGTCCTCGGGCTTCACTTCTACCTCTATCTCTATCTCTACATCGCCATCCCCGGCGCCGAACAGCGCTGTCTCGGCGGCGTCTCGCTCGATGTCGGCGACTCCGGCCTTGGCTTGAATCTCCCCGAGCTCGCGGCGCTTCTCGCTGGTCATCATGCCGTAGAGGTCGCGGTAGGTCATGATGTCGAGGAGGTTGTGACTGCCGGCGAGCTCCGAGGTCTCCAGCCCCTTGAAGCGAAAGATGCCGTAGACCTTGATGTTGGCCGAGCGAACGTAGCCACCCTTGGTGTAGGCACGGATGGTGATCACGTCGCCCACGTCGCAGAGGTGCATGCGGATGAGCGGCGCCACCGAATCGAAGAAGAATCGATAGCGAGCCGAGAAGTTGGCATCGTTCACTGTCAGCAATTGGCGTACCAGCTCGTCGATGTTGCCGGTCGCGTCCGGCATTATCGTGCGGAGCTCCTGGCTCAACTCTTGCGCTTCGGATGGATCGAGCTGGAAAGTCACTCGCCGGTATTGCCGCGCCATGCGCTCCACTTTGCTGCGGAGCAGATTGTCAGTGGCAATGCGCTTGTGTTTCTCCTCGATCTCTTTGCGGATGTCGTCCAGGTCACGGGCCACTCGGTGGCGCAGGAAGTCATCGAAATAGTGCTGGCTCAGGAGAATGCCGCGCGCTCCTTCTGGCACCATTTCTCCGCTCACCATCTCGAATTGCGAGAAGTGCTCGGCAAAGCGGTGAAGATCGGTACCGAGATAGCGCAGGAAATAGCCCTCGTTTTCGTCAACCAGCGGAGCGATCTTGGTATCGAGGTGCTCGATCGCCGCATCGGTCGAGGTCCGGATCTCCTCCCAGAACTGCGGCGCCAGCACCTTGTCGATCTCGGCCAGGTTCTTGTCGATTTCTTCGTGATTCTTGGAGAAGCGCCGCCTGCCCTGGTACTCCTCTTTCAAGAGCTGAGCCATGGACCGAATCCGTTCGGACAGCGCTGTCACTGCCTGCTGATCGTCGTCGGCTGCCAGCGCTCGGCGAAGATTGTCGATGGCTTCGTCGAGGTCGCTCGCCACGTAGAACTCGGCGGTGTCCATGCCCATTGGAATCACCGCCCGCACGTTGGGTACCTCGAGCAGCGTCTCCTTGACCCGATGAAAATCGGGGATCGTTCCCACGTCCGAGGAACCCATGAAGCCGCCACCGAACAAGGCGAGCTCGTCCTTGGCGTCTTTCGAATACACCTGGAGATGACCAGCCAGACTGGAGGTGATGCTCTTGGTCATCGAGCGTTCGATACTGTCCAGGAGCGCCGTGCCGAGCACGACGAGAAACGTGCCGAACAGCATGATGATGCCGACGATGGCGTTCTTCCCCTTGTGGCTGAAGAGATTCAGCCACGCCATCGCCACCAGCACACGGCAGCGGGCAAGGATGCGCATCACTCCTCCAACTCGGCAGCAGCGGATCCTGCGCCGCGGCGGTTGCCGTCACGATTCCCGTCGTCATTCCCACCGCC
>JAZDLZ010000995.1:0-10941 GCA_043801535.1 Pseudomonadota bacterium | reverse complement strand
GCTAGTTGCTCGGGAACCATTTTCGACGGTGACTCGCGGAATCAATCGAAGGGATTGACCGCGCCGTTGCCAACGCTGCCCCCGCCTCCGGATGGCCTTGGTCGGCTAGGCGTGTTCTTTTGCGCCGCCAGCTTTACCAGTGTGCTGCCGTCACGGTCTGCCTGGAGTGCGGCGCGGGCTTCCTTGTAGCCGGAGTGCTTCACGATGAAAACGACCTCCCCGGTGGTCGGCTGCATCTCCATGGTCATCGGCGTCCGACCGATCAGGACACCGTCGGCCACTCGATACACCTCTGCCCCGGACGGCTCGGACTCCACCTTGAGCTTGACTGGAAGCCTGGCCGGTGCCGCAGCAGCCACGGCAGTCGCCGGCGCTGACGACGCAGCGGCAGCGGCAGGGACGGTGGCAGAAGCAGGAGCGCCTCCGGTAACACCTCCATCGGTTCCGCCCGTCTGGTTTGCTGCCGCTGCAGCGACGGTTCCGCTGCTCTGCCCTTCGCCGCCGCCACCCGCCAGAGACCCTCCGCCGCCCTTGAAGACGAAGGCAAGCGTTCCGCCAATCGCAACGACCAGACCGAGCGCAACCGCAACTATCGCTTTCCGGCTCTTCTTGGGGCTTGGGGGGGGCTCTTCCGGAGCAAGCTCGGATGCCGATGCCCCGAGAGTCGTCGGAGTCGGCGTCTTGAGCGGCGGTGGAGTGCGGCGATCGAGGGTAGGCAGCCCGGCTGCCGGCGTCTCGTACGATCCCCCGAACACCGACCACCAGAGCGCGTCGAGATCCGCTCCTAGCTCCTCCATGCTCTGGTAACGTTCTTGTACGTTCTTGGCCAGGCAGCGAACAATAATCTCGTCCAGCCTGGGAGGAATCCCTGGCTCGAGCGAGCTCGGAACCGGCGGATTCTCGTAGATGTGCGCCGCAAGAATCTCGCCCGGACCTTCGCCAATAATCGGAGGCCGGCCACACCCCATCTCGTACATGATGCAGCCGAGCGAGTAGATGTCGCTGCGAGCGTCGACTTCGCCGCTGCCGCGACACTGCTCCGGCGACATGTAGAGCGGCGTTCCGATCACGATTCCAGTGCGGGTCATCGTGGCCGAGCCAGCCTGGGCTAGCTTGGCAATGCCGAAATCGAGCACCTTCACCCGAAAGCCGCAGGCAATGTCTCGGTCGGGAACGAGGAAGATGTTGTCCGGCTTCAGGTCGCGATGAACGACGCCCTTGACGTGGACCGCGCCGAGCGCGCTCGCGATTTGTCTGGCAATAGCCAAGACCAACTCAATGGCGACATGGCCATCGAAGTGGATGCGCTTGGACAAGCTATCCCCTTCGAGATACTCCATGATTATGTAAGCGCTGCCGCTCTGGTGGTGTCCGTAGTCGAAAATCTCGATGAGCCCGGGATGCTTGATCAGAGTGGTGGAGCGCGCCTCATTGAAAAACCTGTTGACGATCTCCTGGTTGCTCGACAGTTCTGGAAGAAGGACTTTGATCGCTGCTTTCTTGCCGATCAACCCGTGCTCGGCAAGATAGACTACTCCCATGCCTCCTTCGCCGATCTTGTCGACGATGCGGTAGTTTCCGATCGTCTCGCCAATCATTAGAAGGCAGTATAGCACGGTGCAACCCCATGGCCTACCGATGATCTCGTGGCCACCGAAAGTATGCTCACCTCGTGAGCGTGTGGATTCCCTGGGGGGGGGACTGGAAGTCAGCCGCACGGTCTCCACAACTTCCTACGGGAACCAACAACTTGAGGAGGAAGAAATGGCAAAAGCAAAGGCACCGCGTGAAGCCAAGCCACAGAAGGGAGCTATGACCGTGGCGGAGGCTGGCCGAAAGGGAGGGCTCACAGTGAGAGACGAGCGCGGCCACGAGTTCTACGAAGAGATTGGCAGGAAGGGAGGCCACAAGGTGAGGGATCTGATAGCCGCAGGAAAACGTGCGCTAGAGCAGCGCGGCGGACGCTAGCCCTAGAACGACTCCTTCCCCGACCGACCGATACCGACGGGTATGCTCCCTCCTCGCTCCTTGCGGCTACGCCCCCGGCGCTTCGTCTGCCTCGGTCCGGCAAACCGATCGGCGCTCTAGCCGCAGCGACCGGCAGCAATTGGCAACAACTTGGCATGGACAAGCAGGCCACGCTGTGGCAAGTTCACAACCTATCCAGCCAGGAAGCTTTTCTGGTCGGAGACACCGAACGAAAACACAGTGCTCGCGCGCTTAGCTCAGTTGGATAGAGCGTTGGCCTCCGGAGCCAAAGGCCGAGGGTTCGAATCCCCCAGCGCGCGCCCCGAATCCTCCCGACTCTGGAGCGCGGCACGCCGAGCTAGCTCCTCGCAACAGGTTCGACGAGTGCGTATCGAGGAGTCCAACGTCCGCCGGTGACGCTTCTTCGTCACGCCTCCCGTTCTGGTATGCCGGCCATCTTCAGAAGATGCCTGGCCAGACCGGTCTTGAGCGTTGCGTGACCGTGAACAGGAACAGAAATGCGGACCTTGGTCCCTTGCTTTCCGTAGATGTGATGACTGCCCGAGATGCGCAACAAGGACCAGCCGTGCCGCTCGAGCAGACGTGCTAGGTCGAGACCCGTCAGCGACTTCATACCGCGATCTCGATTACTCGGTCCTTGTTCGAGACAGTCGCTGTGTCGAGATCCACGGAGAGGCAGCCCTCGATTGCTTCGTACAGGTTCTTGAGCAGCTCCTCGAAGCTCTCGCCTTGCGTCGCGCAGCCTGGAATCGCTGGGACTTCTGCCCAGTAGCCGCCTTCCTCTGCCTCGTGAACGATGACCTTCAGCTTCATGGCCGATCCTTTCCGTCATACGACTCAGAAGGGTAGCGGGGATGGGGTGCGAAGACAACTCGTGTTTCCTCTACCCCTCCACCTTCAGCACCAACTGGCAAGCCGACATCACCGATTCGCTCAAGAGCACGCTGCGTCGACGGGAAAAGGCGATGAAGAGGGTGAAGCGGCGAGGTGAGTAGAGATGTGCTCGACTCTAGTTCTACTCGTCGGCTACTCTGGTTCGACGCGGCCGAGCGCCTCGTCTGTTGCGAGGTCCAGCTCAGCAAGCTCGCCCTCGGTGAGGGCGCGTACGCGATTCCTGAGGCACGTCTTGGGCACTGCACGCATCTGGAAGGCTAGTGTCAGTGTATCACTCTGCCAGATCACCACCGGCCTTCGGCCTGTCTGTTCGCGGGAGCGATACGGTCCGAGCTCGGCCCACCAGATCTCACCGCGCCTCAACGTGCGTCCTCCTCGTCGAGAGCGTCTGCCCATTCCTCGAGTCCAGCTCCGGCGAGGTCACTGTCCTCGCCCGACTTGCTGGCAAGCCGCCGAAGATCCCATCGTTCGGGCTCTGCCTTGCGGACGACGATGACGCGCACTCGTTCACCGGGCCGAAGGCGAAGAGGCTTCTCTGGCCTTAGCATTCCGCCGAC
Organism: Pseudomonadota bacterium; assembly: GCA_043801535.1. Taxonomy (GTDB): domain Bacteria; phylum Myxococcota_A; class Polyangia; order Haliangiales; family SHYZ01; genus JAZDLZ01. Next base: position 7,501 of record JAZDLZ010000995.1, on the reverse strand, counting down.
GTACTCCGCTTCGATGGAAACCATGCTCAGAGCTTAGCACCATCCGACATGCTATCCAGTAGCCGCATGCTGCCAAGCTACGATGCACTTCTGGGAAGTGAGATTCGAGGCCCTCTCGTGGCTCAGGGTGTGGTACCCGGACTTCTACCTCCCCGACCTCGTTGTCTGGCTGGAGCCGAAGAGCTGCTATTGCGAGTAGCAGCAGCGGAATCCCTTGTCAGCATACTTTCCTGTGGGTGCCAGCGACGAGCTGGAGGCGCAGCGCAAACTGCTGTTGAATTCGCTTCCGTCGCACAGGCGCTTGCCGGACAATTCGCAGGCGTCCTTGGCCTCGTACCAGGTGACGTTGGTCCAGGGCATCACCTCTGCTGCGGAGACCGCTTCGCCGCTGGTGCCCTCTGACGCCTCGTACTGGTCGATGCACACGTTCGGGGCGAGACGTGAGCACCAAGGGCGTGAGCGTCGAGGCAGAGTTGCAGAGTCGTGATCTTGCCTGCTACCTTTGCTGCATGCGCAATCCTACGATTGCTCCGGGAGAAAGGAAATGAAGCTCCCTCGGACGCCACAGATCGATGCGGAAATGATGCGGCTAGCAGGCGATGCAGTCGCGAAATGGCTGGCGTCAGACGACGGGGCAGCGGCTGCTTGCGAAATGATCGATCGAATCGCTGCCACCACCAAGGAGCTTCAGGAAGCTCGTCAGGTTGACAGAGAGACGCTCGAAAGCCCCGTCACTCTCTAGATTCTCGACTGATGAGCGCGACAAAGGTACTGCCGTACTCGATCGACAGACTCGCAGAGATCCTCGAGCCTGCGGCGATCAGGTCATCCACATCTTGCAGAACCGGAAATAGGGGCTACGATTTGGGTCGGAGGTTGTTCATGGCGTTCACGCGCATCACCGTTGATCCGACCCAGATGGGCGGGGTGCCCTGCATCCGCGGCCTGCGCATCCCGGTGGCTACGGTTGTGGGAATGATCGCGGACGGGATGTCGGAAAAGGAAATCCTGGAGGCATTTCCCGATCTCCAGCACGAGGACATCCGTGAAGCCCTGCGGTTTGCCGCAGTGGCAGTGCAGGAACGCGAGCTTCCGCTGGTACACGACGCGTGAAGTTCCTCGTCGACAATGCGCTCTCCCCGCGGCTTTCGCGGGGACTGTGCGACGCCGGTCACGACGCGGTCCACGTCCGCGACTATGGCCTTGAGTCGGCGTCTGACCCTGAGATTTTCAGGCGCGCAGCCGACGAAGGATGCATCGTCATCTCCGCAGACACTGACTTCGGAGCCCTGTTGGCGCTTCGTTTGGAGACTGCCCCGTCGGTGATTCTGTTTCGTCGGCGTTCGGAGCGTCATCCTGACAGGCAACTCGCACTGTTGCTTGCGAACCTGGACAGCGTCGCGGATGCGCTCGCGTGCGGATCAATCGTCGTGTTCGAGCAGGGACGCATCAGGGTGCGCACGCTACCCATCGGCGGGTAGAGGCACAGGCCAAATTGTACACGCAAGCCCCGACTCCTTGCCAGCAACACCTGGTTGTCGTAGGTGCGGATGCGAGGTGCTATTCCTCCCTCTGCCTGCGAAGCCTCGCCCGCGAGCGTGTCACGCCCGCCTTGGGAGACAGGAAGCCCCGCCGCCGCAGATAGTCGGCAATGATCTTCAACGCCAAGTGGCTGGCAATTCGCTGAAGCCGATCGCAGACGAGCACAGGGAGATAGGGCGGCGAGCGACGGCGCAGCAACAGAGACCAGACCCTCTTTCTCGGCCTCAACTGCGAGTACTTCGCCGAATGACTCTGAGGTGACTGTAGCGGCGTCAGTTCTTGTCTGGCGACGTACCTGGTCTCGGTAGTTGATCAGCGGTAGACTTCTAAAAGAGGCAAACGCATGACGAAACTGTTGGAGAAGGCCTTCGACGAAGCGGCCCGCCTCGCGAAGGCCAAACCGAGGAATTGGTTCCGAGCAGACAAAGGGGTCGGTGTTCTTGCTCCCATGCGCTGCTGTGAGAAGCATGAGCGGCACCCGGAGATTCCGTCTGGCTGGAGCATGAGATGGCACGGTCTCGGCGACCGCGATCGCCGAGCTTCTGGCCAGCCCGCAGCGCAGCAAAGACGCTGCGGTTCGTGCTGCTCGGGGCTCTACAGTGACACACAACACCGGAAGCCGGTGTAGTCGTAGGCGAGGTCCGGGTAGTCGACGCTGGGGTAGCTGCAGCGCGGGGCGTAGACCTTGAAGTTGAAGAACGAGCCCCCGCACACTCGACACATGGAGCCGTTGCAGGTCGACGTCCACTCCCACAGGTTGCCACTCATGTCGAACACTCCAGGGTAGCCGCCTTCGCACGTCGCCATGCTACCAGTCGGCAGTGCGGAACCGACGCCGTGGTCACCGCCATTGCAGGCGTGCGAATCATAGGTATCCCCGTACGGATACACAGTACCAGGCGCAGGACCCGAGCACACGCCAACCCACTCGCTCTCATCGCAGAGACGCTTCCCGGCGGCAACACAGGCATCGCGGGCTGAATACCAGTTGACGTTCGCCAATGGAGTCGCCCCTGCCACGGATACCGCCTTTCCGCCTTCGCCCTGCGACGCCTCGTATTGGTCAATGCAGATGTTCAGGGGCTGAACCAGCGCCATACCAGCGGGGCAGCAGTCACCGTCGACCGTGCCAGGACCAGAGGCGTCGGGGTCGGCGCCACCACCACCGTTGCATGACGACTCAGCAACCAACAGTACCAGCAGAAGAGACGCAACTCTCGACCGATTCATCGACTTCACTCCAAACATATCAGCGACAACGAATCTCATTCGTGGGTTCGCACGGCAGGTCGCTTGCCGGTGTCAGAGGCAAGGAGCGTGTCTTCTTGGGCGAGGACAAGAGGACGTAGCAGTGCCCAGAGAAGGCGAGCGGATGTCTCGAGATCGTTCGAGGAGATGTGCTCGGCGGTGTCTTCAACGGTGTGGCGGTAGGCGTGAGGACCGAGAGAGGTGGCAAGCACGGCTGGCACGCCAGCCTCGGCAAAACAGGCGTGGTCCGACACCAGCAGCTCCGCTTGGGGCAGAATTCGATAGCCGGTCAGTCCGTGAGCGTCGGCGCCGATGGTAGCAAGATCGGCCAACCAGCGATTCGAGCCAGTAGTGCCGTAGAGAGCCAGGCCATCGCCGTCGCCGCCGCCGACCATGTCAACGCTGAGCATGGCGACGGTCTTCTCGAGCGGGACCAGGGGATGACCGACGTAGTGGCAGGATCCGAGCATCCCTTCTTCCTCGGCATTGAAGGCGACGAAAAGAATGCTGCGCGAGAGCGAGATCCCGCTACCAGCCAATTGCCGGGCCAGCTCGCTCATCACGGCGATACCCGACGCATTGTCGTCGGCACCTGGAAACACCGCGCCACTGGCCGGGTCTGTGCCCAGATGATCGATGTGGGCTCCCACGAGCACATGCTCCTGGGAGTGCTCGCTGTCAATGCCCCTGATCGCTCCCAAGAGATTGAACGTCGGCATTGCTCGATCGGAAACCAAGAGCTCGGCAGGACTGGTCTCCTGCCATGTCTCGAGGTCGAGCTCTTGGCGGTAGGTCTGGTTATCGCCGGCCGGTGCAAGACCAATCGTCTTGAAGACCGATTCGACTTGGGCGAGGGCCAAGGCACCACCAGCGGTTCCAGGAAAGCGGCCTCCATACTTGGCCGAGGCTAGCTCAGTAACGTGGTCGACCATCAGTTGGGGATCGATCGGTAGGCGGGGGTCGATCGACAAATCCTCGACCTGGTGATCATAGCAGCCGCAGACAACCAAGCTCGCCCCGACGAGGGCCACCGCTGATCGCAGGCAGCTGGCAGGAAGCCTGGCGCCGGAGAGCGCCTGTGACCGCCAAGCTGGCGAGTGTGGGTCATCGTCCGTTCGCATCGAGCTCATCGTTCGGTTCGCTCCAGTCGTTCGTCGACACCGTCTGGCTCCAGGTAGTTAGCTGCCCGCCTACCAAGCAATCCGCATGCCTGGCATCATCTGGTACTACGTCCAATGCCAGTCACTTGAGCAACCTCGGTGGTCGGGGGCGGGGCCGCCTGGGTTCTGGCGCTGTCACGGTGCGGCATTTGCGCCGCCGCGATTGGCCAAAGCCAGCCAAGAGTGGTTGTGCGGTCAATCACCAGGTGGGCTGCAATACAGTAATCTGCGCTCGCCCAAGACCGCAGCGCGGGGGGACAGCGGGTGGACAGAGGGTGTGCCAGCCGACCGACGTGAGCGCGGCGCGGCGTGCCAACGGTCTCGACCGGTGCTTGTCCGGCTACGCGCAGTCCTGGCACACCCTCTGCAGACGGTGCACCGATGACGGAGACCAAGAACCCCTGGCCAGTGCAACAGTACCGGCGTCGGCGGCGACATCGTCCAGTTATCGGATAGTGGAGATCAGCAGCTAGCGGTCGGGATCTCGTCGGCAAGACAAGAAGGAACATTCGACGGTCTATCTCGAGCACGTCGTCGTCAACGCCGGGGGGGCACTTGGAGCGCAGCAGCAAAGGGGGTCTATCTGCCCACACAACCAGCGTTTCGCGTCGAGGAGGTCTACCATGTCAAGTGCCGTGTCAAGTGTTAGTGTTCCGATCGGTTGCAGACAGCGAGCTACTCCTGCAAAGCTGCTTGGTATCGAGAACAAGTGCTACCTTGCAGGTCTCGCATTCTGGACGACGGCCTTCGCTGGGCCCGTAGCGGTGCTCGCCGGAGTCGCGACAGCCACTCAGCAGACTAGTCCCACGACTACGTGTGAAGGCAATCAGGATCACGCGCAGCAGATGTGCGTTCGGCGCTCACTGACTCTGAAAGGGAGAGTCCGGCCTGCTGTCACCTCCGGTCTGCTCTCCAGGCCATTGGCAGGGACGCCGGCCGAGGTTGCTCGAGCCTATGTTGACTCGGATCCCGATCCTGTCCGGGGATTGCGTGCCGCCGATTTTCGCCTCGACGGGACCATCGGCGCTCACGGCGGCTCGATCGTCAAGATGAAACAGACGCACGGGGAGCTCGACGTCATTGGCGCCGGAGTCGCCGTTCGCATCGATGCGCAAGGACGAGTACGCTGGGTTGGTTCGAGCGCCGCCACGATCTCGCCTGGTATCGGAACCTCTCCACGCATCGGAATCGAGGAGGCCAGAGCTCGTGCTGCACTGGTCAGCAGAGTGCCAATCACCACCGTCGCCACCGCCGAAATCGCGGGACGATTGGTCATCTACCGCTCTGGCGGTGATGACTTCCGACTAGCCTGGGAGCTGTTGGTGCCCAGGACAACCCCTGCACCGGAAGCCTGGCGAGTATTCGTCGACGCCATGGACGGCTCCGTGCTTGCGGCCGAGAATCTGACGCTCTACGATCGACTGGCAACGGTGTACGAACGCGACCCGGTCACTACTCCGGCGCTCGCAGAGGTCTCGCTGGACCTACCAGAAGGCGCGACCGCGCTCACTAGCGACAAGATCCTCGGCGCTTCTTGTATCGATCGGCACACTTGCATGCAGGTGGGCCCGCAGATGTGGATCCGCACCTGCGATCAGGACCAGATCGCGGTGGCGAACGCCTCGGGCGACTTCACCGAGCACCATCCACCGAGCGACATTCTCGACAGCTCCGATGCCTTCGCGGAAGTGCAGGCCTACTATCACGTGTCCGAAGCGTACGCCTTCTTCTCGTCTCTCGGTGGTGGAGATCCATTGCCCAATGGCAGGCCCATCGCAGTGGTGGTGAACTTCCGGATGCCCGACATGAGCAACCCCTATTGCGACGGTCCGGAATACACTGGCCAAGACGAGCTCCAGCCACTCGACAACGCGTTCTTTTCGCCTGGCATCGGTCAAGGACCAGATGCCACCGACACGATCTTCCTGGGGCAAGGGAGGGTTGCCGATTTCTCCTACGACGGTGACGTCGTGCATCACGAGCTCACCCACGCGATAATGTGGTCCCAGACCGAGCTCTCGGCCGTCTATTGGCAGCGCGACTCCTACGGCATCGACCCCAGCCCAGGAGGATTGAACGAGGGATTCCCGGACTATTTCTCCGGTGCCCTGGCTGGAGACCCTGTTCTCGGCGCCTATTCCAGCAAGGCGTTTGTCGAGCAGGGCGCGGCCAAGTCCCTCGACAACACTGCTGCTTGTCCAACGGATCTGTGCGGAGAGGCACACCTGGACTCGCGCATCTGGGCCGGCGCGCTCTGGGAGGTGCGTTCCGCCCTTCCCGAACAGCACAGGCAGCTCATGGACCGTGCCGTCTACGCCGTGATGGCGTCGCTGGATGCCAGCGATGGATTCGAGACAGCGCAAGCCAAGCTTGTTGCCGAGATCGAGGTCGCCATCGACGCTCAGACCGCCGACTTGGCCGAATCAGTCTTCCGGCGACGGGGCTTGAACGGGTGCAACAAGAGAGTCGTCGAAGTGGAAGAGATGGGAAAAGATCCGATCGGACACCCGCTGATGCTGTCTGTGGACATGGATTGGACGACAGGCGCGGCGGGCACACTGCCCAGCCCGGTACAGTTCAAGCTGGCAGTCCCGACCAACGCCGGCGAGATTGTGTTTCGCGCCGAGATGTTTTTCGATGAGGCCGGCTCCGGCCCCGGCTCCGGCCCAGCCGGAACCGGCGCACAGCCCTCAGTGCTCCTCATTGGCAAGCCAGGCGGAGAGCCGATCCTCTGGACATGGAAGGGTAGCCAAGGCACCCACGACGCCACGCTCGCCGTTGCCCTGGCTTGCACTAGCGGCGGCTGCTGTAGCGGTAGCCTTGCCGGCAGTCTCGCCGCTGGCGAGTACCATCTTCAGCTTGTCAACCAGGGAACCAGCCAAGCCGTGCTCGATGAAATCAGCTTCGGCTACACACCGTCAACGTCAGAGGCAGAGGCAGATGCCGGAACGCCTGGCGACAACCAGTTTGACGAGGACAGTAGCCAAGCCGATGGCTGTGGCTGCCATCTTGGTGGAAGGCCGAGGGGTGACGGGATTATCACTCTGCTGGTTTTCGCCGTCCTCGGGCTCTTCATGGCGAGGAGCAACCCTTCCTCCAGATGACCGCGTGACGGAGGACCCGTCCACGCGCACGAAAGCGAACAGCGGCACCGACCATTTCTCTGGGCTCTTGCTTTACAGTTCGTAATCGTAATTATGGTGTCCTCGGCAGTTGCGAAGTCGACGCTGCGTCCAGCAAACATTGCGGGCTGCCGGCGACGCAGCTCTTCGGAGCTGAATGGTCGGCTCTTCTTGAGAATAATGTCGATCTTGAAGCCGCTGTCGAAATGGATGGCGTTGAACATGCATCGCATGCGCACGGCCTCGCGCGCTGCGTCTTCGCTGACGTAGAATTCTGGCTCGAGGATCATGTGAGGTTTTACGAACGCCTGGTGGTGTGTAGCTACAACGCGCAGCCCGGTCACGGTCACGGACCACGAGGCACGGACCACGGGCGACGGGCCGGGAATCAGTGAGCTTGGCTGATCGTAGTGCCTCCCCTGATCGTAT
>JAZDLZ010000787.1:0-4366 GCA_043801535.1 Pseudomonadota bacterium | reverse complement strand
CCGTTCTCGGTCTTTGGTCCTCTGCTCCTAGTTCCTTGTTCAATTCGGCCATTCATTGGAGTGCCATGTCACCGTCGCGCCGCCGATTGCTGCGGCGAGAATAGCACCTCGAAAGAGGAATGGAACAAGGAACTAGGGACCAGGCACAGGGAACAGCACAACCAACGGCTTTGATTCACACCCGTCGCCATGGAAACGCGGTTCACGCGTATCCCTATCTCTATCTCGATTTCTACGGCTCGAATGGCTGTTGCGACTGTCGCTTCTTGTTGAGCTCTGTCAATTCGTTCTCGGTGAACGCCTCGTCGCTGCCTTGTAGGAGACGAGCACGGACGAACCCCAGGATGATGGCTCTGGCCTCTTTGCCAGCATGCACCAGCCAAGCTGGCCCGCTCTCCGCGCATTCGTCCCAGAGATCGAAGAGCACTCTTCGCTTCTGGGTCGTCGAGAGATCTGGGCTCTTCCAGAGCTCTGCCAGCGCTCCCGGAAGCTTGCGCAGTGCTTCGCGAGCGCGGCGCCGCTGATCCTCGTCCGCCATCGCGTCCCGTCTGGTCTTGGTGTCCTCGATGAAATCTGCTTTCTCGCAGCGGTACGGATCAAGGCCGCGGAGACGATACGCCAGGTCAGTCAAGTCGAACGTCACCCTGACTCCGAGTGGCATCCAATGTGCTTGAAAGGCTGGTCGGTCTTCGAATCGTACTCGGCCGTCACGTTCGATAGTGGCGACGAAGGCTGGTTGGTTGCTGCGCAGCCGACCACCACCGGCAGGCTCGAGTTGCCATTCGTTATCTGGTCCCACCCCCACCCCCGTCCCCGTTCCTTTTTCCGTTCCCCCGCCTGCGCCCATTCCATCCCCTGTCGACCAGGCACCGGTGTTTTCGTTGGCCGGAAGACCACGGGCATTCTGCTCGACAGCAATCATCCTGTTTGTCACCTCCATGGCCGAGGCAACAAGATCGCGGCGATTCGGACCAGTGCTCGTCTGGGGCGCTGGTACAACCGGTTCGTCGATATTGCTGGCCCGCATCGACAGCACTCGCTCTACCCGTTCATGATTGTTCTTTGCGTCATTTCCGTCCGGGAGGCGCGACGATTCGGCAGCCCTTCCGTTTCTTGTCGAACGGCCAGGTGCTCGCCATGGTTTCGAGGCTATCGTCGGCGTCGAGATGGCAGGTATTCCTGCCGCTGTGTCTGACCGGGAGGCGGTCGTGCCCGGCTGGACCTCGATTTCGACTGGCTCGACCCATTTGGGCGAATGCTGCTCCAATCGGGGCTGCCATTGCCTTTGATGCCCAAAGGACAGCGCCAGCACAAGTGCCGCGTGTCCAACAATAGAAGTCAGTAGTGCGCCCGCTTGGCGCATAGTTTAGAGACCCATCATCGACGATTGTGGCTGCAGGAACAGAGGACTGGGGGCCGAGAACGGCCCGTGTCGCAAGGGCGATGCGGGCCGTTCTCTGGATCTGGGTCATTTCCGTCTGCCCTTGAGGCGGCCCAGGGCGAAGAGCACCAGCACTCCGGCAGCAGTGGCTCCGCTAATCATCAGGCCGGAGCCAAGGTGGGGGTGGTGGTACTCGAAGCGTACCACCGAGTGCCCGTTTGGTACCAGTACCCCCCGGCCGACGTAGTTTGTCCGGTGAATGGGGGTTGCGATCCCGTTGACGTAGGCTCGCCATCCTTGACAAAAGCTGTCGGCGAGAAAGAGCAGACCGGGCTCGGTCCCTTCGGTAGCCAGCTCGACGACCTCGGCGGTGTCAATCAGGAACTGGACTGCCAGTGGAGACTCTGGGCCGGCAGTCGAAGGTGCTGCCATCGCAGTCGGCGGCTTCGCCACAGTCGCAGGCTCTGCCGTGGCGACAGGCTCTGCCGAGGTCGACGGACGAGCTGCCGCCGGCGGACTGCGTGGCATCGGTCCGGCCGCCTGGTTGACTAGCTTGCCTGCGACGAGCGTCTCGCTGGAGTCGACTACCGCAGTCTCACGGAAATCGAACGACGAGGCCAGGCGGGCGCGCAGCATGGCAGGTCGGTTGGAGCCTTCCTCGATCTCGGTGCGAGACACTCGCCACGCTCGGGGAGGAGCCTCGGTGTCCTCGACGAGAACGGCGGCGATTCCAGGAAAGGACTCGACCACTCGTAATCTTCCGCTGTTCACGTGGGGAACCATCCAGGCGGGTGGCAGACTGTCGGCGACGACGTAGAAGCGAGTGGCGAGGACTGCGCCCCCCTCGACCGGGTGAGCGCCCTGCAGCGCTTCGTTGAGCAATTCTCCCTCGGCAAGAGAAATCGGTGGACCGTGAACCATGATGTTGCGCTGCAAGCCGATCGCGCTGTGCAATCCTCCGGTCCACCGTGCCCGAATCGCGTTGGCCAGGTAGCCAGCCGAATCCGCCGGAACGTAATGTCCCGGCATTTGTGGTACTCGACGGAACCGGGCGTGCGGATCCTTGGCCTGTATCGCTGTAAACACTGGTCCTGGGTCCCGAAAGAGCGTTGGCTCGGTTGTGGTCAGCGGCACTGGCCCGACCAGCACACAATCGACGATGGCAACGGCTGCCAATAGCCAGGCTATGGCTGTCGTCCTAATGCGTTTCGTGGTCAGGGCAACGAGCAACGCAAGCGCGGACACCATCACCAGGGCGGCATGGATTCCGTCTTGGCGGATTCGTGATACTGCCGCTTCTACTAGATCCGGAGCTGGATACAGCGCCGTTGCCTGTATGAGTCCACGCAGCGAGCCAGAGGCGGCGATCGCCGCGATGGCGACAACAGCGAGAAGACCGATGGCAACTGCCGCCCGTTTTATCCGTCGATCGGCGAGCGTGGTTTCGAGACCGAGCGCGCCCAGCAGGATGAGAGGTACTGCTGCTGCGCCAGCCCATTTCTCCGGGTACCGGAACATGCGGATGCCCGGAACGAAGTAGTCGGCGGCGGCGAACAAGCCAGCATACCGGCCGAGCGACATCAGCAGGAAGAATATGCTGGCAAGAGCGAGCGCCGGTGCGAGCCAGGGGCGTATCGCAGTACGACGAAAGGCGGCAGCAGCAAAGACGAGCGCGAACAGACCCACGTAGATGGCGTGCATCCAGTACCGGTACCAATCGACGAAGCCATTCCCCCAGAGGGAATTCTCTGGGAGCATCACGCCGGTGAAATAGGGCAGGACGAGGGTGAGCAAGCGCGAAGGGTGCATGGAGAAGTGCAGGCGTGCCATTGCGCTCTCGCCGATGGCGCGCGCCGATCCGGAAAGAAAGACGCTGGTCGCGACGATCTGGCCCACCGCGAGCATGAGCCCGCTCAGGAAAGTGAGCGCCAAGAATCCGAGAGCGAGGAGAGAACGACGGCGCCAGCCTGTGTTTGTTCTCGATCCAGCGATCGAGTATGCCAGTGCCACCACACCCAGCGAGAATCCGTTGAAGTACCAGACTTGAGGCTCGCCGCCGTACAGCATGAGGGCCATTGCGATGCCAGCCCCGAGCGCCCAGCGCCAACTGGTCCGTTCCAAGGCGCGCAAGAAGCAGAGAAGCGACAATGGTAGCCAGGTCATGCCAAAAAGGTGATACGGATTCTCCTGGGCATAGGAAACGAGTGGCCCGGAAAAGGCGAAGGCCACTCCTGCTGGCAGCGCCACTGCCGGCCGACCGCCGAGGCTACGGACGAGCGCATACATCATTGCCCCGGCGAGCACGAAGTGGAGGACGATCATTCGGTGCAGGCCGGCCAGGTTGTCTCCAAGGAGTTGGAGGACGTTCAATGGGTAGAGAGGGGCTGCCGCCGAGTTGAAAACGAGTGGCTGGCCAACGCCCACCCAGGGATCCCATTGGGCAATGGATCCTGTGCGCAAGGCGTCGCCTACCATGAACCTCGTGGGCGCAAACCAGGCCACGAAATCCTCGTAGTAGAAGACCTGGCCGCCCAGGAATGCTGGGAGATTGGCGAGCACGACGACAAGGGCGAGCACGGCGATCGCGAGGATGTCGACGACACTGCCGTGGGCTCGCCGCTGCTTTGCCGGGTGGCTGTCCGCGGCCGTGGCTTCCGTTGCCGCTGGCAGGTCAGGATTTTGCGACGGCGACTCAGCTTGGGCAGCAAGGGTGGCAGGGTCTGAAGGCTTGGCCGGGGATGCCGACATGACGCGAGTCTAGCTGCACGCCTCCGGACATGCCAATATGTCTGCCCAACGAGATTCGGAGACCGACAGATGGACGAGCCTCGAGTCAGAGTCATGGTAATCGACGACGAGCCGATTGTTGGCAAGCGGCTGCTTCTTGCCCTCGAAAGCTCCGGCTACGATGTCGAGACGTTCGTTGAGCCCAAGGAAGCATTGGCCCGATTTTCCGAGAAGGAATTCGACGTCGTCGTGACTGAC
>JAZDLZ010000759.1:0-5466 GCA_043801535.1 Pseudomonadota bacterium | reverse complement strand
GCCGTTGCAGGTACACGTGTACGTCCCTGGTTTTTCGGTGCAAGTCGCGTCGGTCCCGCAGGGATTCTGGTCGCACTCGGGAATGTCGTCGCAAGTCTTGCCGTCGCCGTCATAGCCATCGTTGCAGATGCAGCTGTAGCCGCCCTTCTTGTTCTCACACCTGGCGTCGGCGTCGCACTCGTAGGTTTTCTCCTCGCACTCATCGATGTCCACGCAGCCGGTCACTCCGTCCCCGCGTAGACCGGAGAGACAGGTGCACCTGAAGCTTCCCGCGACGTTTTCGCAGGTGGCATCAACGTGGCACGGACCTGGCGATCGCTCGCACTCGTTGATCTCCCGGCAATCGAAGCCATTGCCCTCGTAGCCGCCGTGGCACTCGCACTCGTAGCCACCTTCGGTGTTCTTGCAGTCGGCGTCCGGCGAGCAGGCATGAGTGTGGTTGGCGCACTCGTTGATGTCGTCGCAGCGGTCATCGACTCTCAGGTAGCCCGGCTTGCACTCGCAGTGAGAGTCTCCCGGGTCGTTCTTGCAGTCTTCCTGCTCGGAACACTGCCGCAGTCCTCTCTCGCACTCGTCGACGTCAACACAATCTTTGCTATCCTTCTTTCCGTCCGGCTCGTAGCTCTCCTTGCAGCTGCAGATCGCATATCCGTCGACGACTTTGCAGTCGTTGTTCTTGCCGCACGGCGAAGGATTGCAGGTCTCCGGCCCGTGAGCCTCGACGCATCCAGTTACGACAAACAAACAACCGGCAGCCAAACGAAGCCAGGGCAGCGCTCGGATAACCATTGAGACCTCCTGCTTCAACAAGGTACGACCGTTCATTGAGCTACTAAGGGTACCGCAATCTTCCCGCTGGCGAGCAGATGATATCTCGCAAGCTCGCGGCGAATCCAGCATCGACACAGCAGCGAACGCTTGTTCCCACCAGCGAAAGCTCATCCTATCCTCGAATGCTCATTCCTATCCTCGTTGTGATCTTGCAATTGGCCGCCTATTTGGGTTGTGCTTCTTTCATGACATCTTTGAGGCGCAGTCTCGCCTGGACAGCGCTCGTGGTGAACGCGGCCGCGCTGCTGGCCGTGGCCTGCACAAACGCACCGCTCACGCAGAAACGCAAACACGCAACACCGTCCAATGGTCTTCTTGGACCCGCCGTCCGCCTGACCAACTCGACAACCATCGTGACTTGCGGCGATACCGCCGCAGACGGAATCACCGTGGCTGGCACAAGCAACGAATCCAGCCTGGCGGGAGCTACTGGCCGCAGTGAGACTGGCCGCGGCGAGACTGAATGCAGCGGGAGTGACAGCGACGGGAGTGACACCGACGGGATTGGCCGGCACCGCGCTTCTCCCGGTTTCCAGGTCCTGGCCCACTCTCCCGAGGGCGAAGCTTCGCGCGTTGATCACGTGGTCATCGTGTTTTCCGAACCGATGGTGCCTTCGACGGCTCTTGACCAGGCACCAGGGCCGGCGCAAGCAAGCCTGGTTCCACAACCACGGGGAGAATGGCTGTGGTTGGGTCCGCGAACGCTAATGTTCCAGGCATCTGACCATTTCCCGATGGCAACCGAGTACCAAGTAATAGTGAAGCCAGAAACCAGATCTCTGGCTGGCGCCACTCTTGGAGCCCCGTACCGTTTCTCCTTTGCCACCCCGGCTGCCGCGCCGACAAGAGCTCATCCGCGCGGTACTGCCGCAAGCAAGAACCCGATCGTGTTTCTGGAATTCGACCAGGCGATCGCGGCGGCGGCGATACTGCCCACGATTGCCGCCAGCATCGATGGCCAACCGTTGGACCTCCGTCTCGCCAACGCCCAGGAAGTTGCCGGCGATCCAGCGCTCCAGCGTCTCGCCTCCGAAGCTGGTGACCATCGGTGGCTCGCCATTCGCTCCACCAGTGACTTGCCACCGGATCGCAAAGTCGTGGTGATGGCCGGTCCAGGCATTCCCTCGGCCGAGGGTCCGCGCCTCGGTGTCAGCCAGGCCACATTCCAATTCCGCAGTGCACCCCAGTTGGCCGTGACCGCAAACGGTTGTTCGAGCTCCCAATGCCGGCCGCTCGAGGAATGGCACATCGAATTCTCACGCCCGCTGGATGGCGCCAGCTTCTCCCCGGACTTGCTGTGGATCGAGCCACCGCTCCCAGAGGTGGCGTGCCAAGTGTCTGGAAACATGCTCACGATCCGAGGACTATCGGCAGGCGGCACGACCTACACGGTCGCCCTCAGCACCGATATCCGCGACGTTCACGGAGAACAACTAGTCGGAGGCCAAGAAGTCAGTTTCAAGGTTGGCGAAGTAGCGCCGACTCTGGCAACTGCCGACCACTTGGTCACGCTCGTTCCTCGGCGCTGGCTACTGCCGGTCTACAGCATCAACATGCCGGCCCTGCGACTGCGAGCGTTCGCAGCGAGCCCCGAAGACTGGCCGCGCTTTGCGGGCCATCTCTACTCGAGCTCGTCTCCCCCTGCCGATTCTGCCCATTCTCCTGCTTCTCCCTCTTCCGCTACTACATCTACCGCATCCACTTCGTTCTCCTCGCCGTCTACCCAATCGCCCCGATCCTCACCAGAGAGACGTGGGCCAGCCAACGCAGGGTTACCGATCTCTGGCCGGATCGTTTCTGCCACGACGATCAGAACCGGCAGCCACAGCAACGAGCTCACCAAGACCCAGATCGACACCAGGCCGCTCTTTGGACTGGCGGACAATCACCTTGTGCTGGAGGTTAGCCCAGCATCTGCACGCGCTTTCCGGCCGGGAGAACGACGGCGACGACTACCCACGTGGGTGCAGTCCACCGCCCTGGGCATCAGTGCTCTTGCAGACGGTGAACGACTTCTGGTGTGGGCGACCTCGCTCGAAACAGGAGCAAGGCTCGAAGGCGTGCAACTCGAGCTACTACCAGACGGCCCGATGGCAATGACCGGAGCAAACGGGCTGGCTTTCTTTGCCCTCGAAAACCAACCGTACCACCTGCTAGTAGCCCAACTCGGCAAGGACCGAGCGATCCTTCCGATGGATCCGGCGGATTTCCACCAGAGCACCGGCTGGAAGCGTCGAGAGCGGCAACAGGACCTTCGCTACTATGTCCTCGTGGAGAAACGAGCGTACTCTCCCGGCGAGATCGTCCGGATTGCCGGATGGGCTCGGGTCTTGGCGACGCCGGACGATCGCAGCGACGGAGCCAGGCTGAGCTTGCCAGGCTCGGAGAGCAGCAGAGTATCCTATCGGCTTTCCGTCGGAGAAACCGAGGTGCTGCAAGGCGTGACGTCTCTCGATCGCCACGGTGGCTTCTTCGAAATCGAGAGGACGATCCCCACCGGCGCCCCGGCGGGAGCAGCGACTCTCGTTCTCCAGGCCGAAGGCGCAGATGCCCCCCACTCTCAGTCGCTCGAGATACTGCCGCGCCCCATGCACGCGGCTCGGTGGACTGGTGGTCCCGAAGATTCGCAGCCGGACTGCCACCACCACCTGCGCTGCCTCGATCGTCCTGCCAGCACGACGAGGCTGGAAAGGATGCCGACCGCATTCCGTCGCCTCGCCGAACAAGGATTCGTCTTTGGCAACGACTCCTTCCATGGGCCAACCTCGGCTGCCTCGCTCCACGTCGGGCTACGTCGCCAACAGGCATTTGTTCCTCTCGGCGTACCGGCGGGAGTCGACGCCGTCGTCTTGGACACGACCGGCCGGCCGCTGATTGGCACGCTCGTCGAATTGGCCATGGACGGCGACGAAAAGGCCGCCTGCCTGGTACGCTCGGCAAGCCATCCGACGAGCTGTGCCCTTGCCACGTTGCGGGAAGGAAAGCGACGGATTTCGGCCATCGCCACCGATTCCCAGGGACGCCGATTCGAATCGACTACCAGCGTCTGGGTAATAGGAGAAAAACGCCCGGCCATGCCGAACGAGCTCGTGGTCAGCGCCGCGCGCAGCAGCTATCGACCAGGCGACACCGCCGAGATACTGGTGTCTTCGCCTTGGTATCCAGCCGAGGCGTTGGTGACGATCAGCGGCGGTGACGGCATTCTCTTCGCCGACGGATTTCGTCTCGCTGGACATCATCGCGTTCTCCGCGTCCCGGTGGGCAATCGGTTTGCCCCTGGCGTGGAGGTACGCGTCGACGTGGTAGGCGCGGATACCTCCCTTTCGCCCGAGCAAAGAGTCAGCGCCACCGAGACCTTCACCGTGCTGCCCGATAACCGTGCTCTCGACGTCTCCCTGACCGTTCCGAGAGAACCAACGCAACCAGCAAGCGCTGCGATGATCGATGTCCTCGTGCGCGATCACGCGGGAAGGCCAGTACCGGACGCGAGGCTTGCCATTCTGGTCGGCAACGTGGACACGGCTCGAGCAGCGGGAGGCAACGCCAATTGCGGATCCTGCGAAAACGACGGCCACGATGGCGCCCGTGCCTGCGATGGCGCCCGTGCCGACGGTGATCTCCTCACCGGACCGCCCGCTGATCCACTGGCAGTGTTCTATCGCCGGCCGATTCCCAAGCTTCAAGAACGCCACCTCCGCGACACGGTGGTGAACGACAGTCTTCCTGGCGTGACCAACCTTTATGGCACCACCCGCAGCGGCACAATGGCCATCCTGGAGCCTTCCGGCACGCTGGCGAGGTCAGAACTATCTAGTTTCCCGCCACGAATGGACGCGACGACAGGCGCAGTCGCCAATTCTTCTACTTCTTCCGACGACTCTGGCTCTGCAAGCGCACGTTCGATTCCACGCGCGGATCGGCGGTTGCTTTTCACCTCCCTTCATACCGACGCCATCGGTCACGCGAAGACCCGCCTCGTACTTCCCAACACGCCAGGCCGCTACCTCGTGACGGTAGTGGCGGCGGCCAATGCTGGCGAATTCGGTATGGAGTCAGCTCCCCTCGAGCTACGCGCCCCTTTCACCATGGAGGTGCTGGCTCCGGTCGTTGCTCGCAGCGGCGACGCGGCCGATACTACGGTGGCCGTCAGCAACAAGACCACGAGCACGATCCCCGTTTCGGTCACGCTCGACACCGGCCAATCAACCGCCAGTAGAACCTGTACGGTGGCAGTGCCTGGACGGGAATCGATTCTGGTCCGTTTTCCCCGAACGGTAGGTGGCAACCGCGCTACCCCGCTCAGCGTCAGTGCCATAGGCGCTGGCTGGCTCGAAGAACGCACCATCATCGGACGAGCCATAGCCAGCGGCAAGTTCGTAGTACCACCGCCAAGCATCGTCGAAGCCTGTTGCGTTGTGGACTCGAGCCACCGGTCGAATGATGTCATCATCATCGAGTCGCCCCGATGAACGACACCGAGCAAATGCGAGGAGCTTGGTCGAACGAAGTCTACATGCCGTGCCCTTCGCGAGCAGGGGTGTGAACAAAAGCCGTTGGTTGTGCTGTTCCCTGTGCCTAGTCCCTAGTTCCTTGTTCCATTCCTCTTTCGAGGTGCTATTCTCGCCGCAGCAATCG
>JAZDLZ010000758.1:0-2898 GCA_043801535.1 Pseudomonadota bacterium | reverse complement strand
TGTACGGAGATCAAGGTGTTGCTTCTGGAAGCCTAGTTATGGGCAATGCAGAAATCGATAGCTTGTCGTCCTACCGTTCGTACAACTTCTACAACACAAAGCCTGTATCCGACGACGGGATTCGGGGTCGTGACGTTCTCGATGCCATGGAGCTGGTCTGCGAAATCGCCCGGCTGGATGGTACTGGCGCTGCAGACTGCAGCAAGCTCGAGGAGCCGCAGGCAAGTTCGGTCAACAACCTGCAATCTCTCGAGCGCCATCTTGGCTGCATAGCGAACAGTGTCTTGGCAAGGACAGAGAGATCGATATTGACTGATGTTCCCCGGGCAGTTCGTGCGAGCATTGGAGAATCGGCATTCCGTTTTCAGGGCGAACGCGGTGCGGCCGCTGCTGAGCTGGTCGCGGCAATTGTGAGCCTGCGAGAGCGGAATCGGACCATAGGCAATCAACTGGTGAGTTTCGCCTCGGACGTACGGCAGCTTCGCGGCGTGCTAAGAACAATAGATAACAGTACGGAAATATTGAAGATTAAATCCGCAATGTTCGCGTCCGATCAATGGTCAAAGTGTGCCGCCGGGGCTGGAGGTGTCGGTCCGGTAGGGTCTATTGTGGTTTGCGCCAATGCGGCAGCGCAGATTGCATTCGCTGTAACGACAGAAGCCATTGAATTGGAAAACATCGAAGAGACAAGGAGGGCGGAGTTGGAGAGCTTCAACACTCGCTTTCGCGATCACGCTGAGGCCTTGCGTAGTGCAGCCGACCAGATCGAGGAGACTGCGGCGACGATGCGGGCGAGTCTGGCGAGGATGGAAACTCAGAAGTTCAACGGCTGGAGAGCGCTCGCCAAGGCGATGATGATGGGTACCGAGGAGCAGGGCAAGCAGTTCGCGGTGAACACGGTCATGCGGCGGCGCTACAACACGCTGCAGAAGCGCTATGACGAAGCTCGAGAGAAGGCGATCCGCATGGCTTGGCTTGCCAAGATTGCAGTGGAACAACGGCTTGGATTCCGACTGGCAGACATGAACGAGGAAATGTTGCTGGTGGAGGCACCTGCCACGTGGGCGGATGCCGTATGTTCCCTGTCCGGGATCGACTATTCGCGGATACGTCGGGAAAACGGTCTGGATCTCGACGAATACTCCGACGGGTATGTCGGCGACTACGTGCGCCGGCTCGAGCAAGTCGTCCAGTCCTATGAGCACGACTACCCCTTTACCGATTCGCAGGATACGGCCATCGTTTCGCTGCGCGAAGATATTGCCCACACTCGTGCGCCGTGCGAGACGGACTCAGTCAACCTGCTAGCCTACTCGACACGACTGGACTTCTCCTCAGCGTGGTCCCAGGCTGGTTGCCTTCCAATCGATGCCGAGGGGACGATTTGTGATTGCTACTGGGTAAAGAAACTCGATGCCATGGATCCGGCGGATACGCCAATCCCGTACACGTTTGGTACCACTGAGATGATACCTGGATATCGGGTGACCTTTGCTCCGGTACAAGGGGTCACCACTTCGTTTGACCCGAAAGCAGCAGTAGCTCAGCGAGTGTCGCTGGCGCCGGGTGTGTATCGGTTGTCGTGGCACGCTCGGTTGGTCGAGGACCCCACTGATTTGATACCGATGCCGCGCGACTACGGGGCAAATGCGGTGATCCTACGTTCGGAGTCCGGGGAGGTAGTCGGAGTTGGTCGAACCAAGACCTGTGCGTCAAGAGAGGACGAGCCGGGGGTAGATGGGTCGGAGGACGGGGAGGCAGTGGATGCGGGAGCCGTGGATGCAGCTCAGGATCGCGGCTACTCGTGCATACCTGCCGACGAAGTGGATCCTACGCGCTGGTATCGCTATCACTTCATCCTCCAGGTTCCTAGCTCGTCCGACGATACCGCCAATTATCAGGTGGCAATCGTGCCGATCGTCGAGCGTACGACCCCGCACTCGATCGACGTGGCCGGGCTGATGCTGGAGCAAATCGACGGTCTGCAGCTTGACGACCAAGCCGCCGTGGAAGCGTTTGATCCTGCTGTTTCTGCGCCTGGTTTGTACGTGACCACGGGGGCTGCCGGCAAGGCGTACAGCGAACAGTGCGAGGACACGAACGGCGAGGTGTTCAGAAGCAAGTGGGAGCGCGGGTGCGTGCGTCTCTGTCCGAATGGCTACGGTTCGTGTCCGGACGCCGACGTGCACTGCTTCTGGGAGATGTCGTTCAATGTTTCCCTCGAGGGGATCGAGCAGGGACGACAGTTGACTCACGGAGGCTTCGCATATGGCAACTACAACTACCGGCTGGAAACGGTGACGGTGAATTTCGTGGGAAATGGCGTACGGGAATGTGACGGCACGCTGTCTCCGTCGACCTGCTTCTCGTCGGGGAACATGTTCTATTCGCTGGATCACTACGGTCCCTTCAAAGTGCGGAATCACGAAGGCAACGTCTACGAGGCGCCGCTGTTCAATGGCCGGATCGAGCATGGTCGGGGGCTGGCGGTGGAGCGGTACATCACCAATCCGATCTCGAGCGCTGACCGGTCACTGCTGGAGCAGTATGAGCACCGGGAGCTGCGTGGCCGACCGCTGACTGGGGACTACCTGTTGCGGATCTGGGATGATGAGGGAACCTCATTCCGCAACCTCGAGGACGTCCAGATGGTGCTGAAGTACCGCTACTGGACGAGGTTCAACTAGCGCTGGCTCGTGAAGAGTCAGGGAATCAGTGCTGGTTCGCCTGGCGTTGTGACTGAACGGCAGCAGGCAGTGGACAAGTCCTCGATCGATGAGTGATTGACCGTCTAGATTGGGAGCATGGAGCCATGAACGGTAGTCGGCGAAGCATATGGTCCAGGGCGCTGGCGGCGGTGCTGGCAGCGCTGATGGTGTGGATGCCAGTGGCAACGGA
>JAZDLZ010000712.1:0-2720 GCA_043801535.1 Pseudomonadota bacterium | reverse complement strand
GCGCTGCCGCCACTCACCCTTGCCTACGTGGAGCCGCAACCCGAGAACGCCACCGTGGTTGCTATCGCCGACGCGCCAGCGCGCGTGCTGGGGGAAACCAGCGAGCTCGACGACGTCGACGGCGATGGGTTGGCCGACCTGCTGGTGATGGACCCCTCGCTCGACGGCGGGCAGTACTCCTTCTTCCCCAATCTCGACGGCGAGCACTTCGGCTCCCGGCAGGTGCTGGATTCCACTCCGTCGGTCTGGCTGAGCTCGGCCGGGGTGCAGCTCGCCGACATGGACGGAGACGGCGCTGCCGACGTGGTGGCACGCGTTTCCGCGGAAAGCGACGGATTCCGCTACTACCCGGCCGCAGGCAAGTCGTTTGGCAAGGCAGTCACCATCACTCCCAATCCGTCGTTCGCCTTCAATGACGCCGATGTACGTCTCGCCGACCTCAACCACGACCGGCGTTCCGACTGGCTGCGCATCGACCCGACCACCGGCGAAATGTCCGCGGCGCTGAACCAGGGCGGTGGAGCATTTGGCGCTGCCACGAGCCTTGGCCGCCTCGATGCCAAGGAAGTGCTTTCGTTCTCGCGGAGCGGGCTGCGGCTGGCCGACCTGAACGGCGACGGCCTTTCCGATCTCGTAGCCATTCGCTCGGAATCGGTGCGCTACTGGCCTTCTCGGGGCGTTGGCAAGTTCGACCAGGCAGTGTCGCTGCCGGGCGCGCCAGTACTCTCCGAGAGCGAGCTCGCCAAGCTGCACGTCGGTGACATGAACGGCGATGGTCTCGCCGACTTGACCATGGTCGACTCGTCCGAGGTCCGCTACTGGTTGAATGCCCACGGCAGCTCCCTGCTGCCAGTACAGCGCAGCCATGGAACACCAGAAATGCGACCGACCACGGTGGTGCGGGTAGCGGACATCAACGGCAACGGCTCGGCCGACATCGTCTGGGTCGACCCGATCAACACCGGGGCTCCCTGGCGCTACCTCGACTTGCTTGCGAGCGGCGGACCAGGCCTGCTGGCGCGCATCGACAACGGGCTCGGCAGCGTGACCACTATTCGCTACGCCGGGCTGGGGATGATGCGGGCCTGGGCGCGGAGCGAGGGAATAGAATGGACGCGACGGAGCTCGATCGGACAAATGGTGGTGGCGGAGATCCAGGCCGAAGATGGGCTGGGGTGGCAATCGACCACCCAGATTCGCTACGCCGACGCCTATTTCGACGGTCCGACGCGCGAATTCCGCGGCTTTGCCCGGGCAGTCGAATACCAGCTCGGGGATAGCGAGCAGCCGACTCTCGTTACCGAGGAGGTTTTCGACGTTGGTGACGGCGACGAGGCCCGCAAGGGACTGATCCTCTCGAGCACCCGCAAGACTGAGGACGGTGCGGTGTTCGACACCGCCGCGACCAGCTACGAGGTGCGTACCGCGGCCACTGCCAGAGACGGCACGCCGCTGCGCTACGTGCTCGCTCGCAGCGAGGAGAAGGCGATCCACGAGCTGGGCACGGTGCCGCGCGTGATTCGCAGCGAGTGGGACCGCGACCAGTACGGGAACGTGATTTTCGAGGCTGCCTACGGCGAGATCAATGGCAGCGACTATCTCTTCGGCGACGACGAGAAGATAACCGAACGCAGCTACGCCATCAGCGAGGAGCAGTGGATTCTCGACCGCCTGGCCACCGAAGTGGTCCGGGCCAGCGACGGCCGGCGCCTGGCCGAGAAGCATACCTACTACGACGGTGCCGACCTCGAGGGCCTGCCGCTTGGCGAGGTAACCCGTGGGGCGGTGACCCGTGTCACGTCCTGGATCGAAGGCGACTACTTCGGGGTGGAACAGCGGCTGGCTCGCGACGAATACGGCAACGTCGTCACCACGCTCGACGGCCGGGACGGTCGCACCGACGTGACCTACGATCCCGAATCGCACACCTTTGCCGTCATGGTGGGACTGTACTCTGACAGGGACACCAGCTTGGAATGGCGCGCAGAGTACGACCGCGGATTCGGCGTGATGACCGAGCTCTGCGATCCCAATGGTGCCTGCCGGCGCTTTGGCTATGACCCCCTGGGAAGGCTGGAGCGGACAGTGGAGCCCGGTGACAGCGACGAGATGTCGACGGTGCGGTACGAGTATCACCTGGCAGCGCCACTCTCGTACCTGCGCACTGAGAGGCGAGAACAGAGCGGTGAGCCGGGAACAATGGTGGGCATCGCCTATGTCGACGGCCTCGGGCGAGATCGCGGCAAGCTCGAGGAAGCGCCTGGTGGACAGTGGGCGGCAAGTGGACTTCGGCAGTACGGATCTCGTGGCTGGGTGCGGTTTGCGGCTCATCCATTCTGGACACGAAACGCAGACTGGCCGAACATCGACGAGGCGCCGGGAGGAGTGTGGAGCGAGCACGACGCGGTCGGACGGCTGGTGGTTGAGCGCGATGCCGACGGTGCCGAGCGATGGTGGGAGCACGAGCCGCTGGCCACCAAGAAATACGACGAAAACGATACCGATCCGGACTCGCCGCACTACCGCACTCCGACGACGGAGTGGACAGACGGTCTGGGACGGCTGCGCGAGCTGGTGGAGTTGGACGGCCAGCGCGAAGTGGTGACGAGGTATCGGTATGACGGGCTGGGCAACGTCCTCGAGGTCGTTGACCCGCTCGGGCACCTGCGACGCTACCAGTACGATGGCCGATCGCGGCAGAAGACGGTTGTCGATCCCAA
>JAZDLZ010000691.1:0-5566 GCA_043801535.1 Pseudomonadota bacterium | reverse complement strand
GGCGAGTAGCAGCAACAGCCACTGCCAACACCTCCAGCGGTGCTGGCAGCTCCGCGTTGCTGCGTCATGTTGTCCGGAATGGTTGGATCGACGTGGCTTTCCGGTTGCGCTCCGTCGTTCTGAATGCTTTCACGGGAGCTGCCATCGGTCGTCGGTCCTCTGGCTATTGCGACAGCCCGATGCGGGTGGACCGACGGTCTGACGCGGCCATTTGGCGATCCCCATCTGATAGTCTCGATCAGGGTGCCGTCGTCTCGGCGCGCAGCCACCTCGACCATGTCGCCCGTTACGCTGATGGCAAGATAGTTGTACGTCTGCTCGAAATACACCACCGCTTCGGCGTCCTCGGGATTCGGCGTCGTGCTTCGTGGATAGAGCGAGCTACCGCCGCCGCCGCTGACGAAATACTTGACTCCACTACGCTCGGCCCGCTGGTAGGTGTGGTCGTGACCGCAGAATACCGCGTCGACTCCGTAGCGTTCGAATATGGGAGACCACATTGCCCGCAGCTCGGGTTGTCCGCCGTGCAGCGATATCGAAAAGACCGGGTGGTGCATGACCACGAAGCGGTGAACGATGCGCGGATCGGCAACTGCTCCGCTGAGCTCTCGTTGTAGCCAGGAAGTCTGATCGGTGAGAGCAAAGCTGTAGTCGTTCGAATCGAGGATGATGAACCGGGAATTCCCATACGTGAAGGAGTAGTAGTAGCCGGCCGCATCTGCCGAATTGGCGGGCAGCGGAAAGAACTGACGAAATGACGCTTGGCCTCGGCGATCGTGGTTGCCCATGGCGGTGTAGACGACATTGTTCCGCAACAAGTCGCGCTCCACCGCAAAGAAGTCCT
Source organism: Pseudomonadota bacterium (assembly GCA_043801535.1). Lineage (GTDB taxonomy): Bacteria > Myxococcota_A > Polyangia > Haliangiales > SHYZ01 > JAZDLZ01. The sequence continues at coordinate 4,722 of JAZDLZ010000691.1, read as the reverse complement.
GCCAGTCGTCCTCCGAGCCTCCGTTTTCGACCAAGTCTCCGACCCGGACGACGAAATCGGTCACTTCGCTGCGCACGCGCTCGACCACGGCGTGGTGAATGTCGTTGTTCCGTTGGCTGTCGCCGAATACCACGAAGTAGAATGGCTCGGCAACATCCGGGGCGGTGGTGAGCTGTCCTGACACAAGCTGGTCACCGACGGACACGTTGTAGTCGTAGCGCCGCCCTGGCATCAATCCGTCGAGACGCACTCTGTTGAAACGGTCGGTGGTCAAGGCGAGCATCCGCTCGACGCTGCCCCGAGGCGAGACGACCGCGACTTGCCCGACCATGGCAGAGTCGCCTTCCCACATCACGGTGACTGCGTCGTTGGTGACGTCCTGCAAATAGGGGCCTTTGGCGAACGGGGCAGCGCTTGCTGCCGAAGCAGAGAGAAGAAGCGTCTGGCACACAGCCAGTGCGCCGGCAGGAAATCGTAGTCGAAGTGTCATCATCGTCCCAGCATGCCTCCGTACTCCTGTTGCAGGCACCAAACCGGCGACTTAGCTAGCTCTGAGACGCCGCACTAGCTCGCGAAGCCTGCGCGAGCCACCTCCGTCGCGGTAGAGGAATCTGACTCCGTTGCCGAAGTTCGGAGCGTGGTAGGCGATGGTTCCACTAATGGCGATTGGGCCTGCAGCCCCAGGAGGCACTACCTCGAGAATCACCTCGGCACCGAGAGGAAGAATCTGGTCGGCTCGCAACAGTCCTCCACCGATGGAGATCTCGGATAGTCCTCCATCCTTCATGTCCGCGGAATTGCCGGTTCGCCAACGGACCGGGATCTCCACCGGGAGCCGGGTATGACGGCGCTTGGATGCTCGTGGCCGTTCGCCAGCGACCATCTGCAGCACGAAATCGCGTTTGCCAGCTTCGTCAGACGAGAACTCCAGTGTTGCGCCTGCGCGGACCCGCAGGCGGGGAAGCGCTGGCCGCCACGATCGTACCGTCGAACGAATCAGCACCTTGTTGGGTAGCGCTGGAATGCACAGCTCGCATATGACCATTTCCCCTACGGTAAGCTGGGTGGTCGTGGCACAGAAGAGCCCCCCATTGGGGAGGTCTTTTTGATAGGCCTCGGCAAACTCGCGATTGGTGCGGAATCTGGCCTTCAGAATCTGCATGCCCATGGCTAACGTAGCACGACCGATAGCGGCCATGCCAATTGCATTCCCGGTACACCTGTGTACGCTCTCCCCATGTCCCGGCCGGATCGTAGTCTCGTGATTGTTCCTACCTACAACGAGCGCGAGAATGTTCCGGCCATCGCTCGCACCGTGCACCAGTGCGCTCCCGACGTCGATGTGCTCTTCGTCGACGACAACTCTCCCGATGGTACCGGCCAAGTCGCTGCAGCCCTGGCAGCGGCAGAGCCATGGGTGAAGGTACTCCATCGTTCTAGCAAACAGGGGCTCGGTACCGCGTACATTGCCGGCTTCCGGCAAGGGCTTGCCGAGGGCTACGGCTATTTCGTCGAAATGGACGCCGACTTTTCTCATGACCCTGCCTATCTGCCGGAAATGCTGCGGCTCGCTCGAACGCAGGCCGACGTTGTGGTCGGCTCTCGCTATGCTGCCGGAGGAGGGACCGGCAATTGGGGCTTCTGCCGGCGTCTGCTGAGCAGAATGGGCAGTGTCTATGCGCGATCCGTTCTCGGCGTTCCGATCAGCGATCTCACCGCTGGCTTCGTCTGCTACCGCCGGGAAGTCATTGAGCGACTCGATCTGGAAGCCATCCTTTCGGAAGGCTACAGTTTCCAGATCGAAATGAAGTTCCGGGCCGTCAAGGCAGGCTTTCGCGTACTGGAAATGCCCATCACGTTCGTGGACCGTCGAGTTGGCCAGTCGAAGATGTCGGGCAGAATCGTGCTCGAAGCACTAGGCACGGTGTGGATGTTGCGGTTGCGATCGTGAATTTGGGTGCGGCCGCGCGTCAGTCGTAGTAGCGACGGCGAAAAGCTACCAAGGAACGCACCGGAGTCTCGAACCGTACAGCAAGAGCGGTCCCCTTTGGTAGCTGAGCCGTAGCCTCCCCCGTTCCGAGAGAAACGAGCGTCCCTGCCCCCGCTCCCAGCGCGCCCCCGACAACGAGACCAGTCTTGCCCTCGAGCAGACCGCCAAGCACGGCGCCAATCGCAGCTCCGGTGAGCACGTCTCGACCGCGGACTCGCCGCTGTCCGGGGACCATGGTTTCGACAATCGTGGCATCGATCTGCTGTCTGACACCCGCCATCTCAATCGATCTCAGCGAAAGTCCGACGACCCCCGGCTGTCCCCCTTCCGCTCGGCGCAAGTCGACGATTCTTCCGTCTACCTCTGCTCCCCGCGGAATCAACAACTCACCAGTGTCAGCAACCACGTCCTGCGAAACGTGGGCACGAAAGCCGTCGCCCACTCGATTCCGCGTCGGCGACAGCGGTTCATCCAGGACGATCCAGACCACTGAGCCTGGCCTGATTATCCCCGCCCGACTCACGACGAGCCGCTCCTGCTGTCCTGTCGATGGCAGCCCGGTAACCCGGGTCTCGCTGGGCGCACAAGCCACCATCGTCAACAAGACGGCGGTCAGCCCGAGAATGCCTCGCTGCATTATGACCACCTCCTTGCCTCGTACCCATGCACGAAGCAGACCGCCGAAGCCCCCAGCGCGACCCGCAGGCCGCGCTGCTGATCCCACTGGACGTGCCGCCCCATCGATCGAAGCTCTAGCAAGACCATCGCCGACTATCGAGGCGAGTCCTCTCCGACGAGGTCGATCACCGCGACCTCTGGCGGGCACAGAAACCTGACCCGCGGCTTCTCTGCCCCGATTCCCCGACTCACAAACAGAGTCGTAACGCCAACCAGATAGCGCCCCATCTCGTACTTCTTGCCATACTCCGACATGGTGATGAGCGCTCCATACCAGGGCAATCGCACTTGACCGCCATGGGTGTGTCCAGCCAAGTACAGATCGGCACCAAGAGGACTCAATTCCTCGACGAGGTCGGGGGTGTGGTAGACGATCACGCGCGCTCCTTCCTGGCTGCTCGCGAGGCAGCTGGCTATCTGCCGGCGGGGCGAGTTGCCGATGTCGAACGGCGCCCCACAGAGGGTGACCAGCCCGCCTGCAATCTGAACGGGGATGCCGGCAAGCTCCTTCGCCGCCCTTCCTCCGGCGAGCTCGGAACCGTCGTCGAAATTCCCCTGGACGGCAAAACGGCCAAAGCGGGTGCGAACCCGCGAGAGCGTCTCCTCGAAGACCGGCAGTCCTGCGGTGGCATTCAGCGCGTCGCCGCTGAACACCAAGACGTCGGCATCGAGGCTGTTCACCACCTCAGGCAGTGCGGACAGCACTCGGGTTGGGCCATCGACGTGGGTATCGCTGATCTGTACGATTCGCACCCGTGTCCCCGCTGGGAGTCTGGGAGTGCGGACTTCGATCATGGTGATCGAAAGCCGATTGACTTCGACCAGGGCACCGAAGAGAACACAACCGAGGCCAATTAGGCCAAGACCAACCGTCAGCCAAGCGATTCGTATGCGCCGTCGGGACAGCAAACGTGCTCGCCGATAGTGCGCTACTAACCGAATCGCACCGCACGGCGCGGCGATCGCAACCAAGACGACCGCGACGAGAAAAAGGCTAAGCGCGATCGGGACCGACGTCATGGGTCATGGTCTTGGTCATGGTCTTGGTCTTGGTCATGGTCTTGGTCTTGCTCGAGAGGGCATTGCAGAGGTCTTCCGTCGAGAAACGACAACAGCTCCTCTGGCTCGTTCAGAACCACCAACGCCCCGTACGCCAAGAGCTCGTCACGCCCTCGGAATCCCCAACCTGCGCCGACCGGTGCCATCCCCGCCCTCGTTGCTGTCTCCATGTCGATACCCGAGTCCCCGACCAACACGCACAGGGCGGGATCTACCCCGATAGCTCGACACACCGCGAGCGCCGCTTCCGGATCGGGTTTCAGAGGAGCTCCTGGTCGCTCGCCCATCACAGCCGCAAACGGCCACTGGCCAAACAATCGGCCGACCATCTCGCCGGTTGCCTGATCCGTCTTGTTGCTCAGCACGCCGAGACGGAGATGCCGCGCCACCAGGCTGTCGAGTAGCGCCGGCACTCCCCGGTAGGGAGCAGTGTGGTCGAGTTGATGAGCGCCATAGTAGGCTTTGAACTCCCTGGTGATTGCTGGGGCAAGATCGACGCGCCCGGCAGGAAGCGCGCGTTCGACCAGCCGGAATGCGCCCTCGCCAATAAAGGACCGATACGCATCCTGACTGTGCCCGGGCAGTCCGTTCCTGGCCAGAACATGATCGAGAGCAGCGACGATATCGGCCAAGGTATCCGCCAGCGTACCGTCGAGATCGAAGATCACTGCCCTGAACCCGGAGTCGGAGTCTCCGGTTGACGGCCGGCAGCCGGCAGCTCCAACTCCAGATCGTCCACCCGCGAACGTCATCGCAGGGTTACCTCCCAGTCGCCGCTGCGGTTCTCCTCCGGCGCCAACGAGGGAGAATGCTCCGCAAACCCTCGACCGTCGGCCGCGGGTGGGTCGACGACCGCGGTCTCTCTTCGGCTGTCAACTGATGCTGATGCTGATGGCTTGGGGTTCATGGCTACAAGCTACGGTACGCATCTCGAAGAATACCGCAACGCATTGGTTTCTTCCCTAAAACGGCGATAGTGACCACGAGCGCAGCGC